>NZ_JBBCPK010000001.1:0-111135 GCF_037150775.1 Leclercia sp. M50 | reverse complement strand
GCCAGTAAGCCGCTGTTTGCGATCGCCTCGTCGTCGGGGATGATCCTCGGGGCGCGTCTGATTGATCGGGTAGGGAAGGGGATCCGCGGTGCCCCCCGCGACGCGCTGGTAGCTGACGTCACGCCGCCGGAACTGCGCGGGGCGGCATACGGGCTGCGTCAGTCGATGGATACCATTGGCGCGTTTCTCGGCCCACTGCTGGCAGTCGGCATGATGCTGCTGTGGAACGATGATTTCCGCACTATCTTCTGGATCGCCGTCATCCCCGGCGTGCTGGCCGTCTTACTGCTCTTTGTGGGCCTGCATGAGCCCGCCACGCCTGTTGCCCATAAACGGTCCAATCCCATCAAAAAAGAGAACCTGAAACGCCTCGGCGCCAGCTGCTGGTGGGTGATTGGCCTCGGCGCTGTCTTTACTCTCGCCCGTTTCAGTGAGGCATTTCTGGTGCTGCGTGCCCAGCAGGCGGACATTCCGCTGGCGCTGATCCCGCTGGTGATGGTCGCCATGAATCTGCTTTACGCGTTTTCGGCCTATCCGTTTGGCAAACTCTCCGATGCCATGAGCCATACGCGCCTGCTCCAGTGGGGACTGGCGGTGTTGATCGCCGCCGATATCGTACTGGCGCTGAGCACCCACTGGATCGGGATTATTGCCGGCGTGGCGCTGTGGGGCATCCATATGGGGATGACCCAGGGGCTGCTGACCGCGATGATTGCGAAGACGGCCCCCCCCGACCTGCGCGGTACGGCGTTTGGCCTGTTCAGTATGGTGAGCGGCGTGGCGCTGCTGGTTGCCAGCCTGGGGGCTGGCATCATCTGGGAAACGTGGGGCGCGGAATATACCTTTTATGCCGGGGCGACGATCTGCCTGCTGACGCTGGGATATCTGCGTAACCCCCCCGCGGCGTTGTAAAGCGCGCAAGCGCAGAAAAATATTGCGCAAATCATTCGAAGCGTGAGTGCCGTTTTGTTACCAATGTGGTCCTTTCTATCAGGAGATACTTATGAAAAGGACCACACTTTATACCGCGATGGCGTCAGCGCTGCTGTTGCCGTCACTTTATGCCCATGCAGGCCCGCAGGCGCACGTGGTTTGTGCTTATAGCCATACTCTGGGCGATGACGCCATTATGATGTTTGGCAAAACCAACCAGGCGATGTGGCACGACTTTTTCGGCAACACCCGGACGGACGCCCATTCGACCTATCAATCACTGCGTAAGCAGTCAGAAACCACCTGCGATAACAAAGCCGACAGCTCAGCTTACTGGGCGCCGTCGCTGCGCCTGCCGGACGGGACGGTGGTTCAACCCGCCTACCAAAAAACCTATTACCAGGCGTCTAACGTGGAACAGTTCCCGCTCAGCCCATTTCCGGCAGGGCTGGCGCTACTGGCGGGCGATCACCACGGTACCGGGCCTAACGCCCGCATAACCTTTTTATGCGCTAACGGCAGAGGCTACAGCAATAAAGTCGGAGAAGTGTGTGGGCTGAGAAAAGCCAAAGATGCGGTGCAGTTTAATATCGGGATCCAGTTCCCTAACTGCTGGGATGGTATCCACCTGCAGCCGCACCATGGCATGGCGAATGCGACCTACGATGTGAAAGGGCAGTGCCCGTCCGGCTATCCGGTGAAAATCCCGACGGTAAATATGAACGTGGCCTGGGTGCTGCACGGAATCACCTCCCTGGATACCGCGAAAGCCCAGCTGTCGCTCGATCCCACCATGAATGGCGATGTGCGCGAAGAGCACTGGGGCAGCCTCTATACCGCCCACGCCGACTTTATGAATGGCTGGACTGAAGAGGGTGCCCGCTTTATGACTGAGATGTGCATGAATCAGGGCATGGACTGCGGCACTAACGTCCCCTACGGCTATTCAAAGGCGCTGGCAAACGTCTGGGTGAGTAGCGAGACGCCAGATACCCCGGTACCTGGGGCGCAGACCTTGCTGGTGCAGGATAACTGGAAAAACGGCGGCCGCACCCGTAACAGCGAAACGATGAGTCTGGTTAAGTTTACGATCCCTGCGCTGCCTGAAGGCCAGGATCCTTCTCTGTTCAAATACCGGGTGCGGATCTATGGCGGAAAAGTCGAGGCTAACGGCGCGGATCAGATCTTCTTCTATCCGGCGAGCAACGACTGGGATCCCGCCACCGTCACCTGGAAAAATCGTCCGGCCTGTAACTACTCGTCCGATGCGCTGCTCTATCTCAACAACAAGCGCGAATACCGGATGGTGGATGTCGACAAGGCGGTGCGCAAAGCGCTGGCGGCAGGCAAGACTGAAATCTCCTGGTATATCGGTGGCGACCGTCAGGGTAATCACTATCAGTTCAGCCCTGCCTCTTCTAAAGAGAGCCTGATACTGATGTTGACGGGGTATAAAAACACCCCGGAGACATAAGGTAGAGTAGACTAACTACAGACAGAAGCCGGTTAGTAAACCGGCTTCCGTTAAGAAGGATTTATGGTTTACCGATCGTTAATTTTGAAAGCATCCATTACCTAATTGAATGTATTTCTCCTGCGCCACGATAAATTTTCTATTCGTAACGCTTACGCTTTTATCCTGGTACTTTTCGCCCGGTAGCATATAAAATTGCGTTGAGCTTTCATCATCGCCCTCGCAACCTTTCTGGATAATCACCCTGAAAAAGGTATTGCCACTATTTTCGATAATCCCTTTTTGCTCATCGACTTTATAGGCAAGTTTAATTTTACGCGGACGCACAACGAGTATGGTACTCATAGAGGTCACCGGCAGCACATTTAAATTACTGCCGGTTTTCTGCAGCGGATAGAGCCGAAGCGGGATCTCCTTAAACACTACCCGGTAATAGCGCTCTTTATCATCCTTCGGCCCGCGATAAAAGAGTTTGAAATAGTCTGTTTGCAGGGGCGCGAGCGAAAATTTCAGCGGCGCCCAGAGGATCTCCAGGTCCTGGTCGGTAATTTTCTTTTCACCGCCCTTGCCAGGCCTGTCAATTTTCCAGGCGCTGATGTTATACAGATTTGTTCGGTCGGTATCGTTATAGATTGGCCGGGAGACGAAATCTTTGTCTGCCGGCATATCGTAGATGAGCGCGCTAAACCAGACGGCATGTGCCGTGTTAATGGATAGCAGCGTTGCCAATAGCGCCAGGAGTGTGAAACCCGCTTTTCTCATAAACATAGACCCTTGAGTACCAGGCTTAAGATTAACGATCGACGCCTACCCAGGTTGCCGTCGCTTTGATCTCCCCGCTGGCGCTCACGGTACCCATCCAGTCCTGACCAGAAAGTGTAAATTGCGAGCGAGAGTCATCCATCGGGAAGATAAGCTTAATATTGGTTTTGTAATAAAACGAATCATCGAGATTGGCGTTCCACGCCGTTTGTACCCAATTGGCACGTGTAATATTGATCGGCGCGTCCGAGCAGCTGTTTCGCTTCGTAATTTTGGCCCCCGTATTGCTGGTGAACGAGATATAGGCCGGAACCGGCACCTTCAACGTACCATCGGCAGAGGTAAAGACGCAGTAAGGGATGCGCAGAATAGTCGCGCTTTCGCCAACGACCTGGACGGTAATGTTGTCGGCCTGACGTGGGGCCGATGTGGTAATACGGTAATCAAACTCAATAGCCTTTTCACTGCCGATTTTGCCGGACTGTTTAGGATTCGCCTTTTCGTCTGATGAAACAATACTAATACCATACTCTTTGGGCACGATATTCAGCGTCGTCGACGTCGTGAATTGATAGTAACCCGACTCGGGGGTATTGGTGTTATTAAAGTTGAGGGTAAAAATATTGTCATTAGCAGTAATACTTGTCCCCGCCTTAACCATTTTTTTGAAAAAGTTATCAGAGATAAAGGCATAGACGTAATCACCACCGGTGGTGAAAACGTTGCTGTAAGCGGTAGTGTTACTGAAGTTATACCATTTGCTGGCGTCGCCACTGTATTTTACGTCTGACGCGTATGGGCTAAAACCGAGCTTCGAGTTATCAATGATCATCTTAAAGTTAAGTGAATTGATCTTTTGAGTTTCTTGCAGGGAGTAAGCGGCCATCTTACAAATCAGTCCTCTGACGTTGCTTACCACCCCCACCTGGCAATATTCAGAACCAATGTTGACGCTCGGTGTGCCGTCGCTGGCGATCCACACTTCAGCCAGAGCGCCCGTGCTCTGGAGTTTGAGATGGCCAAGTTTTGTGGCGTTAAATTTACGCTTGTGCCAATAGCCGGTGCTGAGGGTATTACAACGTTCGCCAGCAGCGTAGTCGTAGTCGGTGTCACTGTAGCAGTAGTTCAGATCAAAGCTATCCTGCGTTCCAACTGGCTGATTCTTAAAATAATCATACGCCGCTGGACTAAATGAAGCAAAACCATACGAGCCGTTAGATACGCTATTGCCGGCACGAGAATGATAAAAGCCGTTGTTGTCCCTGGCGCCCGCCTCGAGATAGCCGGTAGAGGGACATGTCCCTCCGTTCTGGATACGACAGCGGATCCCCATTAAGGGACCAGTAATGGAGGAATTATCAATCCACATATCCACCCAGGTATTGGTTTTATGCCAGCCAACGACGCCCATATACCCCATACTATCCTGGTTAGTTTTATACCTGGTCCAGGTATTTGCACCCGTAAAGCGGGGATCAAGAGACGTTGAAGTCAGAAAATATTCATTATCGACATTGTTTTCAATAAACAAATAGGAGTTAGAGACCGCGGCCTCATCATACATATGTACCGCGTACGCTGCCCTGGAATTTAAAAACGTAATAGCGAGGCTGAAAACGATAAGTGCTAACGTCTGTCTGTTAAACATTAGGCTGCGCTCCTTTATTAGATGCTGACTGAACCTGCGGATGGCACGGAATATCGCCCATCCAGACGGCGCCACGTGCTTTGGTCAGTTCCAGGTCGGCTTCGCAAACGCCGCCCTGCTGGTCAATTAACGTGATGACCGGGTAGCGCTTGTCCACATCCATGGCAAACTCGCCCTGTTCATTGGTTTTCGTTTTGCCAATGTGGTTACGAATATTGACGTTGGAAAAGGCTTTGCCATTAAGGTTTTTCATACGGCCAAATACGGTGACCAGCTGCTTGACTTCAGGTGTAATTACACTGACGTTACCTGGATACAACACCACATTACTGCGACGTCCGCGAACGATTTCTACGCTATCCATCGCGTTTTTGTCGTTCATTAGTTCAACTTTATATTCAGCGTAAGCGGGGAGGCTGATGTAATTACTTTTACCGGTGAGAGGATAATTGTGGCCATTAATTTGCGCCGTCATTTGACCCTCTTCCGCAAAGTTAGTGTTGATAACAATACCGGAATTTTCCGTGCCTTTACCAAGGTTAATACCCTCTTTCGTCCACGCAACGCTACCCTGCGAGTTGAGAGTCAGGTTGGTGTTATTATCTGAAGAGCACGTTACCGAAACGGTTCCGGTATTATATTTAGTGTCATAAGAGGCGTAGCTGTTGATGGCGAAATCGTCAGAGCTATAGCCATTGCCTTCATTCCCGTCACCACCGCTAATACGTTTCGACACCGAGGCCCCAACCTGAGTAATCGGGCTGTTATCAAAACTTTTACGCAGGGTTGCGTTGGCCAGCGTAGCGCCATTTTCACTGGACATCCCGGTACTTAACCAGGTTGAAAGGGGTAAGCTCAAATCCAGGTTAATATATTTATCGCTGACGTTACCGTTATCCCGATAAGAATAGCGCTGAATACCGGTGCGCATCGTGAGCGTGGCCCAACGGTTGTTATACAGTGACTGACTGTAATCTACGTTAGTGTAATCATTATTATTGTATTTATCCTTCGAGTAGCTAACCGAGAGACTCCCTAACCCCGGGATAAACGTGTTCAGATTGGTGCTGGCGCCGATGGTCGTATAGTCACTTTTGTACATCGGCAGTTTATCGCCTATGTGGCCGAACTGGCGCGATGCCCAGATATTGCCGTAACCCCCCGGAAGAGCAAAGTTCAGCGTACTGATGCTCTGCCAGCTGCTGTCTGTTGCCAGCAGCAGTTGCTGGTTGGCACTAAAGAGATCGTTAAACTCGACGTTAATTTCCGACTCGTTGACACCATTGTTGTCAAAGCCATACAGGGTAGATTTAATATTTACCCCGGATAATACAGGCAGCCGTGTGCCCAATGCCGCGCCCGCAACCCAGGTATCTTTTTCACCGTAGTCGATGTTTTCATGGTCACGATAATCCATCTTATTGTATTTGAGCATGCCAGAAAATAACTGCCAGTCTATAAGACCCGTAACGCTTGATTCGCGTGCAAATGTCTTGTTAATTTGCGTGGTTCGGTAGCTAACCTCTTTGCCGTTCACCAATACAGACACGTCGACATTGTATACGCCAAACGGTAGCTTAGAGGTATCAACCTCATAGCTACCCATTGAAAATTGTTGAATGCTCAGCAGCTTACCATTACGCGTAATATGTACCTCGCCCGCAGCAGGTAAAAACACGGTAATAGGGACCAGCGTTAAGGTATTATCTTCAATTCGGGTGCTGCTTTTATTACCAAGGCTAACCTCGAAGATGCGGCTGGAGTTGAGCGCGCTCATGCTGGCTATCGACTGAAGGTTCCACGTATCCACCATCCCTGCGGCAACACGCATTCCCTGGTAGTCGCGCTCATACATTGCACGATACAGTTCGCTTTTACTCTCTTTAGTACCCACGCCATAAACAGAACCATTAAGGTTTACATGGTGCTCGCGCAGCGAGGTAGAGTTATCCAGAGTGATATAACTGCTGCCGTTGTTATCCTTGTCGTACTGGCTGTAATAGCTCCCAACAGTGTAGTTAAGAATGTTAGTAAGTTGATCTGAAGATGATTCACCCAGTATATTTGTGCGCGGTATTATTGCCGCGTCCATAGCCTCTCTGCTGACCAACAGTTCAAGATAAAAAGAACGGGTATCCAGAATGATAGAAGCGTCATTATTGAGCTGGATTCGATTTCCATCGTTAAATTTGGCATCTTTCAATTCGCTGATAACAGTTTTAAGCTGAGAGGCCAGCTCCGTTCTGTTTGGCAGGTCAGACAGCGTGATCTGATTGATAACAAAAACGCCATCGCTAACCGAAATGATTGCATCGGCAATTTTTTGTCGGCTGGGGGTGACTGCTTTTTCACCATCGTATCGTATAAAAACGGGGATCGTCATACCCTGCTGAAGCGCATAGGCGAAAGCAGCAGGGATGACATGATTATTAACCTGGAGAGGTACGGCAGAATTTGCTGGTAAAGCAATAACGGCGGTCAACATGAGTCCGCAGAATACAGATCCCTTATTAAAATCCGACTTATCCATAATAGTCTCTATTTTGCGTGTATTAACTGCTCACCATGCCAGATGCCAATACGGGTCATTTTATTGCTGAGATCGGTATGTTTTATTTTTACGCTAAGCCCGGGCATTAAATTGTATCTTTCACGGCAGCCCTTGCCGTCATCCTTCTTCTTATCTTTACAAGGACCATATGAAATAACACGGAAAGAGACGTTACCCGTATTGGTTATCTCACCGCCCTGGCGCTTATAGTCAAAGTGCTCTTTACGTGGTGCGACAACCAGAATGGTACCAATGACTGCTGATGTGGTTGCCTGACCGAGCTTGCTTTGTTTAGTGGTATCAAATTCCGAGATAGGTTCATCAGTCCATGACAGGCGATAATAGCGTTCTTTATCATCCGCTGGGCCATTATAAATGAAACGGAAGTTTTCTTTGGCATTACCAGGTAATATCAAACTTGCTGGTGTTGAAAGTAATTCAGACCGATCTGCCATGGGGATAATTTTGCCATCGGCCATAGGGGACGAGATTTTTTCAACCTTAACGCTAACGAATCGTGCAGCCTCGGTGTTATTCTCAATCTCTTTTGCCAGGCTATTATTTTGTGAGGTTATGATGGAGGTGACATCTCCAACATTAATTGCCTGGGCAGGAAAAACAATAGCCAGAGATAACGCAGCCGCGCAAAGATAATATAATTTCATGGGGTATCCTTACATTAAAAGGAGACTAATAGTCTCCTTGTCTCTTTCCATTAGAGGGGTGCTGCGGGGGTAATACTTAAGCGGTAGTCCATACTGCGTTGAACTGTACCTTAACGTCGCCGCTCCAGTAGCCATCGTTCAGATCGGCGAACTCAACTTTGGTAGTGCCGTCGCTGGTTGCAGAGTCGATACCAAAGGTGAAGTTACCCTGAGTAGAAGTACGATCTTTACCCGCGTAAGCAGTGCTCACAGCCAGCGCGTCCAGACCTGCGGAGACGTTATTAGCAGTATCGATCAGTTTTACCGCTTCGGTTTTGCTCAGCGCCTGGCCGTTCCATTTCACGCCTACGTCCAGCGTAGAGGTATCGGTAGAGCGGCTCAGGGTATTGGTCACGATCTGAGATGTCAGAACGAAATCGGTAGCACCAGACTGGCCTTTAACCGTAATGTCGAAAGCGCCATTCTGGGTGTTAAACGCCTGAATACCTTCTGCATACTGGAAGGAGAGCGATTTGAGTGGGGTTACAACCAGCGCGCTGGTGGTATCTTTAGTTGCGCTTGCATCCCAGGTAGCGGTAGCGGAGGCGGTAACATCTGCCATAGCGTTAGAGCAAACAGCAGCGGCAGCAATACAACCTGCTAACATTAATTTTTTCATCTTTTATTCCTTTAGTGTATTAATCCGTTATGGTGGAGCTATGCTTATTCACCTAGCGTAATTAATCGTCAGCAATTTGTTTTATTAAGACAAATTTCGCAGCGAACTGAGAATATTTTATTGCCGGGACTTTCCGTTAAGTGAATTTCATTCAAAACGTCTCGTGCTTCGAATGTAAGGCTAGTTTAAAGAGCAGATATTTGTTTGTACAGGCGATTAAATGAATTCAATTTTTAATTAAAATGGCTGCCAGGGTAGTGTTTATTTACCCATTTACATGGCGAATGAATGACAGGTCCATGACATATGTTTGGTGAATGGTTTTTCTGTGATGTATATTTGGTTGGTATGGTTTTGGGACGGGTCGTCGTTAAGTGTTTAAGTAAAAAGGAAGTGAATGACAAGGGATCGTTATAGATTAACTTAATGGCGCGTTTTTTCTGGCTTAAAAAATGTGCTCTGATTGGTTCAACTTATAATTGTTTTTAATGTTTTAAGTAGATTTACTGCCACAGTCCTGATTTTTTTGCGGATGAAAAACGTTCGGCACTCATACTCAGGCAAAGGTGCCTAAAAAATAGGCAGATGAGGTAGGGCGCAGGTGCCGGAGATGCTCCCGGGTGGACGATACATAGAAAAAAACCAACCGCGAAGGTTGGTTTTTTTTGGGGAAATTTTGGTCGGCACGAGAGGATTTGAACCTCCGACCCCTGACACCCCATGACAGTGCGCTACCAGGCTGCGCTACGTGCCGACACGTGAAATTTATACTACCTATTTCCGCGTTTAATGCAAGGGTGGTTCTGGCTAACTGATTAATATTAAATCAATTAGCAATGAACCGTTTCTCATCCGTCAGCACCTGTAGCAGCAGGCTTAACTGCGGCGTCTGGTCGTTGAGTTTCTCACCCTGCGGGTTATAGGTTTTGTAATTACCGTTGCTGTTCAGCACCAGCGTCAGGGTTGGCGTTGTAACGGCCAGCGTGTTGTTGCTGGCAGCCGTCACCCAGTTATGACGACGCGTTGCGCTGAACAGATCCTGACCCTGGGAATACTCATTGGCTGGCGTGCTAACGTGGAGCAGACGCTGCATCAGGGTAGTCATCACATCTTTATGATCGGTCAGCATGTTAATGCGCTGGGATGGCGTACCAGGCCAGTGGATCACCAGCGGAACATGCAGGCGAGGGCGCGCCCAGTCGACATCGTTGCGCTCGCTGCCCAGCGGCACACCGTGACCGGCGGTGATCACCACCACGGTATTCTCCAGCTTGCCCGATTCCCGCAGCGCGTCCAGCACCCGGGCAATCTGGGTATCAACATTGCCTGCGGCCTGCGCATAGCGGCGGTTAAAGGTTTTCTGGTTGCTGTCATCCAGCGTCGTGCCGTTCAGAGCAACCCAGGAGAACCAGCGGTTGTCGTCCTGCGCGTAACGGTGAAGCCAGCTGATCCACTGCCCGGCGGTCTGTTCGTCGGACTGGCTCTGTGCGGTCGGCAGAGAGAAGTCGGACAACAGCGCCTGGCGATAGAGCGGACTGCTGAAGCCATCCGAAGAGAACAGCCCCAGCTGGTAGCCCTGCTGGTTGAGCCCGGTGATGAGCGCGGCAGGGATACGCGATGACAGCACGCCGTCCATATAGCCAGGTGAAATGCCGTAGAACAGGCCAAAGATCCCGGCATCGGTTGAGTTACCGGAGCTCATGTGCTGAGTAAAGTTGATGTTCTTCTCGGCGAACTCCGCCAGGGCTGGCATCTGTTTCTCAAAGCGCGAGTAGTTTAGACCGTCCACGGTGATCAACAGGACGTTTTGCCCCTGACCCATGTCACGGTAGCGCAGATCGCTCAGCGGATATTGTACCGATACCGCTTCAGGATCCCCTTGTTCAATCAGGCGGCGCTGATACTCCTGGGCATCCAGCAGACCGTGTTTCTCCAGGAAACGACGAGCGGTCATCGGATAGGAGAGCGGCAGGTTCGCGCGCTGCATGGTGATGGGGCGGTAGAAGTTAGCGTCCGCCCAGATATACATAAAATGCGAGCCGATAAAGGCGACAAAAAAGAGGGCGGCCACCGGTTTGGCATAGCGACGGCGCCGCGTCAGGCTGCGCAGTTTTTGCCAGCTCCAGGTGGCAAACAGCATCTCAATCAGCAGGATAATCGGCACGCTGATAAACATCAGCTGCCAGTCGCGCGCCGTTTCGTTCTGGTCGGGATTGATCATCAGTTCCCAGACGACGGGATTAAGATGCAGGTGAAAACGGGTAAAGACTTCGCTGTCGATCAGCAGCAGCGTCATGCCTGCGGTGGCGAGGATAGCGGAGATAAACCGCATCAGCCGCTGTGACATGACGATAAACGTCAGCGGGAAGAGGATCAGTAAATAGGTGGAGAAGACCAGAAAGCTGAAATGGCCAATGACGCTTATCCAGGAGAAGACCCGTCCGGCAAGCGTCGTCGGCCAGTCGGCGACAAACAGATAACGACTGCCAAGCACCATCGCCAGCAGAATGTTAAACAGGGCAAACCAGTGCCCCCAGCTAACCATCTGGGAGACTTTTTCACGGTAGCGCTGACGATTCGTCACCATAAACTGTCGTTTGTTTCCCTTAGTGCGCCTGGTCGTCGTTAACCGAGGACTGTAAGGCCTGAGCGAAAGATTTCGCGATCGCCTGGCGCTGGGCCGGCGCAACGCTGGTATTGATAAGGTTAGTCACCATATTTCCCAGAACCATCAGGGAAAGGTCGGTCGGCGCCTTATGTTTTTCCAGTACGTTGAGCAGCTCACTGAGCATTTGTTCAACGTGTTCATCACTGTAGCGGGAGAGTTGTGGCATAAATCTAAATCTGTTTGTGGAGGAAAGGGCAACATATTACCGTAGCAACAGCTTTTTTTCCCCTTTTTTATCTTCGGTTGCATACATGACTGGGGGGTGGTTGAATACGGCCCGGTCTAAAAGGAGAGTTTAACATGAGTCTGGATATCAACCAGATTGCCCTGCACCAGCTTATCAAGCGTGATGAGCAAACCCTTGAGCTGGTGCTGCGCGATTCGTTACTGGAGCCGACGCCTACCGTTGTTGACATGATGGCGGAGCTGCATCGGGTTTACAGTGCCAAAAACAAAGCCTACGGCCTGTTCAGCGAAGAGAGCGAACTGGCGCAGGCGCTGCGCCAGCAGCGTCAGGGTGAAGACGATTTTCTCGCGTTCAGCCGGGCCGCCACCGGCCGCCTGCGCGATGAGCTGGCAAAATATCCGTTTGCCGACGGCGGCATCGTCCTGTTCTGCCACTATCGTTACCTGGCGGTCGAGTACCTGCTGGTGGCGGTGCTGAACAACTTAAGCAGCATGCGCGTCAACGAGCAGCTGGATATCAGCTCGACCCACTATCTGGACATCAACCACGCGGATATCGTGGCGCGCATCGATTTGACCGAATGGGAAACCAATCCTGAATCCACCCGCTATCTGACCTTCCTGAAAGGCCGGGTAGGGCGCAAGGTGGCCGACTTCTTTATGGATTTCCTCGGCGCCAGCGAAGGGCTGAATGCCAAAGCGCAGAATAAAGGTTTGCTGCAGGCGGTGGATGACTTCACCGCAGAAGCCGAGCTGGACAAAGCAGAACGCCAGAACGTGCGCCAGCAGGTTTATGCCTACTGCAACGAACAGCTACAGGCGGGCGAAGAGATTGAACTGGAATCGCTCTCCAAAGAGCTGGCGGGCGTCAGCGAAGTGAGCTTCCAGGACTTTACGGCGGAGAAAGGCTACGAGCTGGAAGAGAGCTTCCCGGCGGATCGCAGTACGCTGCGTCAGCTCACCAAATTTGCCGGTAGCGGCGGCGGATTAACCATCAACTTTGATGCCATGTTGCTCGGCGAGCGCATTTTCTGGGATCCGGCGACCGACACGCTGACCATTAAAGGCACGCCGCCAAATCTGCGGGATCAGCTGCAGCGTCGCACCTCTGGCGGCAAATAACGGCCATAAAAAAACCCCGCAATGCGGGGTTTTTTTTCGACAAGTTTGCGATTACGCGCGAACGAAGTCGATGTGAGTCAGTTTTGGCTTGAAAGCGTGACGCTGTACTGCCTGAGCTTTAACTTTCTCTTCTTTACCGTCAACAACCAGAGTCAGCACTTCGCTGTAGAATTCAGCGTTGTTCTGCATGTTCCACACTTTGTCGTGGTCCAGTTCGATTGCGACAGGAGCAGCTTCGCCGCCATAGATGATGGCCGGGAATTTGTTAGCTGCGCGCAGGCGGCGGCTCGCACCCTTACCCTGCTCTTTACGTACTTCTGCATTGATAGTGAACATTGATTTCTCTCTGTATAAAAAATCCTGCTACAGGCGACCCAGCAACAGGTGAGTGTTCTGCCTCACGGATGTGAAGCGGGCGGCATTTTATACTCAAATGGCTTTCACATCAATGAAAAGTCCCGCTATCCCCGCAATTCATTGGCACGGCGGAAGCGGCCCTCATAATCAAACACTTTTTCTCGCACCTGCCAGAACTGCCCTTTTTTCCGCGCCACCACAAAATCCGGGTGACGCAGCAGCGGCTGTTGATGAACGATATCCGCCGCGGTGATCCAGCGCAGCGGCACGCCCGGCGTGCGGGTATGCGGGCGGATAAACAGTTGTTCAAAGGCGGTGCGCTGGGCGGGCGTGTGCAGACGGAAGCGCTCACTTACATCGGCGCCATCTTCATCGTAGTAGGTGATTTTGAGCCATTCGCCTTTATCATCGGCACCGTGTGCCAGCACCATCCCACTGCAGCGGAGCACCAGGGCGTCCTTCAGCTTCAGGGCCGCTTTCAGCATATCGTCGGGATCGACCAGCACCGCATCGCACGTGCGGCAGCGGCGGGCGGCGATATCGTTCTCGGCGTTGCACTGGGGGCAGTTTTTAAAGCGGAAGCGATAGTCACACTGTTCGCGATGGCCCTCGTCATCTTCAAACCAGCCCTGGCAGCGACGGCCAAAGTGTTCGATTAGCGTGCCGTCGGCGGTGGTTTTACCCCAGAAGGTATTGGCAAAGCCGCAGGCGGGGCAAAACACCTGTACCGGCACGTTGTCACTTTTGCCTTTTGGCGCACCCACTTCCGGGGCATACAGGTCGTGCGGGTTCCCGGCATAATCCAGGATCAGGCAGTCGGTTTTCCCGGGGGCTAAGCGCAGGCCGCGGCCAACAATCTGCTGGTAAAGGCTGACGGATTCGGTCGGGCGCAGAATGGCGATCAGATCCACGTGCGGGGCATCAAAGCCGGTAGTAAGCACTGACACATTGACCAGATAGCGGAACTGCTGCGCCTTAAACGCCTCAATCAGCCGATCGCGCTCGCTGCCTGGCGTTTCGCCGGTGATAAGCCGGGCCTCGCTGGCGGGGAGCAGGCCGGTGATCTCCCGGGCGTGTTCCACGGTGGCGGCAAAAATCATCACCCCTTTACGCGTGGCGGCAAACTCCATGATCTGGCTGATGATATGCGGGGTAATACGATCCTGTTTTTTCAGCTCGCGGTTAAGATCCGCCTCGCTGAAGAGGCCGTTACTCTGCACCTGCAACCGGCTGAAATCATACTGCACCACCGGCATATCCAGCCGTTCCGGTGGCGTCAGGTAGCCATGTTTGATCATGTAGCGCAGCGGCAGCTCGTAAATGCAGTCGCGGAAGAGCGCCTTTTCATTGCCGCGCACCATGCCGTGGTAATGAAAGCGATAAATCCAGCCCTTACCGAGGCGGAACGGGGTGGCGGTAAGTCCCAGCAGGCGGATCTGCGGATTAACATTTTTCAGATGGGTCAGGATCTGCTGATACTGGCTATCGTCATCATCGCTGATACGGTGGCACTCATCGACAATCAGCAGGGAGAACTCGCTCTGGAATTTGTCCAGGTTGCGCGCCACCGACTGCACGCTGCCGAAGACCACTTTACCGTGGCTCTCTTTACGCTGTAGGCCGGCGGCAAAAATATCAGCCTCCAGACCCAGCGCCAGATATTTGGCATGGTTCTGCGCCACCAGCTCTTTGACGTGCGCCAGCACCAGCACACGGCCCCGGGCCAGGCGCGCCAGCTCGGCGATCACCAGACTTTTGCCCGCGCCGGTGGGCAGGACAATGGCCGCCGGTTCTTTATGCTGACGAAAGTGGGCGAGGGTAGCGTCCACGGCTTCCTGCTGGTAGGGGCGAAGTGTAAAGGTCATGGGGTCTCGGTTTGGTTATCTCGCTCATATTATGCCACGAAACTTTTTCCCTTGAGTGGCGCACAGAGCCCGTTATACTGGACTGTTCCTGACTGCTTCTTTTCCGGACGCATTGTCCGGCTCCTGGCACCTGTAAGGTTTAAAATATTTCATGCGACTTGATAAGTTTATCGCTCAGCAACTCGGCGTAAGCCGCGCTATTGCCGGGCGTCTGATCCGCGCCAGCCACGTTACCGTGGAGGGTGATATTGTGCGAGACAGCGCGTTCAAACTCCAGCCTGACCATCAGGTTGAGTACGAAGGCAATTCGCTGACGCAACAAAATGGCCCGCGCTACTTCATGCTCAATAAACCGCAAGGCTATGTCTGTTCCACCGAAGACCCCGACCATCCCACCGTGCTCTATTTTCTCGATGAGCCGGTCGCTCACAAACTGCATGCCGCCGGGCGTCTGGATATCGACACCACCGGCCTGGTGCTGATGACCGACGACGGTCAGTGGTCACACCGCATCACCTCACCGCGCCACCATTGCGAAAAGACCTACCGGGTGACGCTGGAAAATCCGGTGAGCGACAGTACGGCAGAGCAGTTCGCCCACGGCGTCCAGCTGCATAATGAAAAAGATCTGACCAAACCCGCCGTGCTGGAAGTTATTACCCCAACCGAAGTGCGTCTGACCATCAGTGAAGGGCGCTATCATCAGGTGAAGCGCATGTTTGCCGCCGTGGGAAATCACGTGGTCGGTCTGCATCGCGAACGGATCGGGGCTATCGCTCTCGACCCGGACCTTGAGCCAGGCGAATACCGCCCGTTGACGGAAGAAGAAATTGCCAGCGTTGGCCTCTCTTCACGCTAATTTCAGGAGTTAATTGTGACCACCAGGCCACACTCGTCGTTCAGCATTGTTTTTATTCTTGGCCTGCTGGCCATGCTGATGCCGCTGTCCATCGACATGTATCTGCCCGCACTGCCGGTGATCGCCGAGCAGTTTGGCGTGCCGGCAGGCAGCGTACAGATGACTCTCAGCAGCTATATTCTCGGTTTTGCCCTCGGTCAGCTGCTTTACGGGCCAATGGCCGACAGCCTGGGGCGTAAACCGGTGGTGCTGGGCGGTACGCTGGTATTCGCCGGCGCGGCGATGGCCTGCGCGATGGCGCAATCTGTCGATCACCTTATTGTGATGCGTTTCTTCCACGGCCTGGCGGCTGCGGCGGCAAGCGTGGTCATCAATGCCCTGATGCGCGATATCTACCCGAAGGAGGAGTTCTCCCGCATGATGTCATTCGTCATGCTGGTGACCACCGTCGCGCCGCTGGTGGCGCCGATGGTCGGGGGAGCGGTGCTGGTCTGGTTTAGCTGGCACGCTATTTTCTGGATCCTGGCGCTGGCGGCCCTGCTGGCCTCGGCAATGATCTTCTTCTTTATTAAAGAGACCCTGCCTGCACAACACCGGCAGAAGTTTCATATTCGCACCACGCTTGGCAACTTTGCCTCGCTGTTTCGCCATAAGCGCGTGCTGAGCTACATGCTGGCCAGCGGTTTCAGCTTTGCCGGGATGTTCTCATTCCTCAGCGCCGGGCCGTTTGTCTACATTGAGCTTAACCATGTCTCACCGCAGCAATTTGGCTACTATTTCGCGCTGAACGTGGTATTCATCTTCGTGCTGACGATGATCAACAGCCGCTTCGTGCGCCGGGTAGGGGCGCTGAATATGTTCCGTATCGGGCTGTGGATCCAGTTTGTGATGGCGGTGTGGATGGTGGTAACCGCTTACTTTGATATCGGATTCTGGGCGCTGGTAATCGGTATTGCGGCCTTTGTTGGCTGTATATCGATGGTCTCGTCCAACGCTATGGCGGTCATCCTCGACGAGTTCCCGCATATGGCCGGTACCGCCTCTTCACTGGCGGGGACCTTCCGCTTTGGTATCGGCGCCATTGTCGGCGCGTTGCTTTCACTGGCGACGTTTAACAGCGCCTGGCCGATGCTCTGGTCAATCGCGCTGTGCGCCACCGGCTCGATTCTTTTCTGCCTTTATGCCAGCCGGCCAAAGAAATTGGTGAAATGATGCACAAAAAAGGGCCCTGTCGGGGCCCTTTTTTGATGCAGGTCAATTAAAAGGCGGTTCTTTGACCTCTTGTTTGTTTCTTTTATGTAAAATCTATTTGTGTAAATAGTCACATCTTTGTAGTTAAAAAGGTTGTGTTAGATCACAGAAACGGGTACATATAGCGCCGCTATAAACCTGAAACACCGTCAGAAAGCCCTGAAAAACAAGGCCCCTGCACCCATGAATAGTGGGTGTAAGCGTTTTCTTATTAAAAACAGAGCAGGCGGTTAATGTTGTGTTACTATAAATGTAAATAGATTGTGAAGTAAATTTGCTTCCGGGGAATAAACGTGAATACATTACAGCTCTCAATTGTGCATCGCTTGCCGCAGAGCTATCGCTGGTCGGCGGGTTTTGCAGGCTCGAAGGTTGAACCGATTCCGCAAAGTGGAACAACCCCTGATAATTGTCTGGTGGCGCTCAAACTGCTGAGTCCGGAAGAGGGCAACGCATGGCCGCTGATGGAAAAGCTGAGCCAGGCATTGACGGACATTGAGCTTTACAGCTCGGTGCTGGAGTGCGAAGGCGAGCCGTGCCTGTTCGTGAAAAGCCAGGATGAGTTTGCAGCAACCTGCCGCCTGAAAAACGTCGGTGTGGCTATCGCCGAGCCTTTTTCTGGCCAGAATCCTTTCTGAGCGTCAGCGTAACGCTAACAGCTGACGCGTATACTCCTGCGTCGGCGCGGCAAACACGCGCTGACAGTCTCCCTGCTCGACCACCTCTCCCTGACGTAACACAATCACCTGGTGACATAGCGCACGTACCACCTGCAAATCGTGGCTGATGAAAATATAGGCCAGACGGTGTTTTCGCTGTAAATCTTTTAGCAGCGCCAGGATTTGCGCCTGCACGGTTTTATCGAGGGATGAGGTCGGCTCATCCAGAATTATCAACTCCGGGCGCAAAATCAGCGCCCGGGCAATGGCGATCCGCTGGCGCTGGCCGCCGGAAAAGGCGGCGGGGTAACGATGCCGGGTCTGCGGGTCGAGCCCCACTTCGCCCATTACCCGAATGACCTCCTCTTCACGCGCCTGCAGGCTCAGGCCAGGCTGGTGTACCCGCAGCCCCTCCTCAATGATCTGCTGCACGTTAAGGCGCGGGTTAAGAGAAGAGTTAGGATCCTGAAAAACCACCTGCATCCGGTGGCGGACGGGCAACATCTGGCGGCGATCCCACTCATGCAGGGGTTTGTCGTCAAACAGGATCTCCCCCTTCGAGGCGATCAGGCGTAACAGCGCTAGCCCGGTGGTGCTCTTGCCGGAGCCGGACTCACCCACCAGCCCAAGGGTCTCACCCGGGCGCAGGGTAAAGTTGACGTTGTTCAGCACCTGCTTGTTATCCACCACCCGGCGCAGGATGCCTTTACGTAGCGGAAACGCCACCGAGAGATCCTTGACCCGCAGCAGCGGCTGAACATCTTGCGGCAGCGGGACGGGATCCCCTGCGGGCTCGCTGTTGAGCAGGCGTTGGGTATAGGGATGCTGCGGTGCGGCAAGCAGCGGCGCGGCGCGGTTCTGCTCCACGCAGCGACCGTTCTGCATCACCGCCACCTGGTCGGCCAGCTTTTTCACAATGTTGAGATTGTGGGTGATAAAGAGCAGGCTCATGTTCAGCTCGTCGCGCAGCTCGCGTAACAGTCGCAGGATCTGCGCCTGCACCGTAACATCCAGCGCGGTGGTGGGCTCATCGGCGATCAGCAGTTCCGGACGGGTCAACAGCGCCATGGCAATCATCACCCGCTGGCGCTCACCGCCCGAAAGCTGGTGCGGGTAATCGGCAAGCCGTTTTGCGGCGTTGCGGATCCCGGTGCGTTCGAGACAATCCAGCATCTCTCCGCGAGCCGCCTCTTTACGCATACCGCGATGCAGGGAAAGCACCTCGTAGAGCTGTTTTTCAAGAGTATGGAGCGGATTCAGCGACACCATCGGCTCCTGAAAGATCATGGCGATCTTATTGCCGCGCACCCCGCGCAGCGTGCGCTCGTCAGCATGGAGCAGGGACTGGCCGTGAAACAGGATATCGCCCTGGGGATAGATCACCGGCGGGGCGGGGAGCAGACGCAGGATCGACAGGGCGGTGACGCTCTTCCCGGAACCCGACTCGCCGACCAGCGCCAGCGTCTCGCCGGCGTCAATTTTCAGGGAGATATCATTCACCACGGTGCGTAGCTCGCCCTGCTGGCGAAAAGCAACGGAGAGCGCGTCGATGTGAAGTAAAGGCTGCGTCATCTTAAACCGCCTTATTTGGATCAAAGGCGTCGCGTACCGCTTCGCCAATAAAAATCAGCAATGAGAGCAGCACAGCAACGGAGAGGAAGGCGGTGATCCCAAGCCACGGTGCCTGGAGGTTATTTTTGCCCTGCAACAGCAACTCCCCCAAAGAAGGCGAGCCCAGCGGCAGGCCGAAGCCGAGAAAATCGAGCGAGGTGAGGGTGGTAATAGAGCTGCACAGAATAAACGGCAGGAAGGTGAGGGTGGCGACCATCGCATTAGGCAACATGTGGCGGAAAATGATCCCGCGATCGCTTACCCCCAGCGCCTGGGCGGCGCGAATGTAGTCGAAGTTGCGGGTGCGCAGAAACTCCGCCCGCACCACGCCTACCAGCGCCATCCAGCCAAACAGCACCGTGATAGCCAGTAGCCACCAGAAGTTAGGCTGCACCACGCTTGAGAGCAGAATAATTAAAAACAGCGTTGGCATGCCGGACCACACTTCGATAAACCGCTGTCCCCAGAGATCAATCTTGCCGCCGTAATAGCCCTGGATCGCCCCGGCCAGCACTCCCATGACGCTGGAAAACAGGGTCAGCAGCAGGCCAAACAGTATAGAAATGCGGGTACCGTACAGAATACGCGCCAGCACATCGCCGCCGTTGGCATCGGTACCCAGCCAGTTTTGTGCCGAGGGTGGCGACGGGAACGGGGTGGTAGTGGCAAAGTTAATGCTGTTGGCGCCAAAGCGGACCGGCGTCCAGAGCACCCAGCCGTGCTCATTCAATTGCGCCTGTAGCCACGGGTCCTGATAATCCGCCTCGGTGGCAAAGGGGCCGCCAAAGTCGCTCTCGCTGTAATTCTTGAAAACCGGCACGTACCAGCGATCGTTAAAGTGCACCAGCAGCGGTTTGTCGTTGGCAATGATCTCCGAACAGAGGCTCAGCGCAAAAAAGAGGGCGAAAATCCACAGCGACCAGTAGCCGCGGCGGTTATGACGAAAGCGAGCCCAGCGGGCCTGGTTGACGGGGCTTAAGCGCAGCATCAGCGACCCTCAAAATCAATACGCGGATCGACCAGCGTATAGCAGATATCACTGAGGATATTCAGCAGCAGGCCAATCAGGGTGAAAATATAGAGCGTGCCAAACATCACCGGGTAATCCCGCGAGACGGTGGCCTCGTAGCCCAGCAGACCCAGGCCGTTAAGGGAGAACATCACCTCAATTAACAGGGAGCCGGTAAAGAACATGCTGATAAAGGTGGCCGGGAAACCGGCGATGACCAGCAGCATGGCATTGCGAAAAATATGTTTCCACAGGATGCGTCGCTCGCTCACCCCCTTCGCGCGGGCGGTGACCACGTACTGCTTGCGGATCTCATCGAGAAAGGCGTTTTTGGTCAGCATGGTCAGGGCCGCAAAGCCGCCGATCACCGTCGCCAGCACCGGCAGGGTAATGTGCCACAGGTAGTCGGTTATCTTTTTGTACCACGGCAGGCTGCTGAAATCGGTCGAGACCAGCCCGCGCAGCGGGAAGAGATCGAAGTAGCTACCACCGGCGAAAAAGACGATCAGCAGGACGGCAAACAGGAATGCCGGAATGGCATAGCCAATAATAATGAAGGTGCTGCTCCAGATGTCGAACCGGCTGCCATTATCCATCGCCTTACGAATACCTAACGGAATGGAGACCAGATAAATGATCAGTGTCCCCCATAGCCCCAGGGTAATGGAGACCGGCAGGCTCTCTTTGATCAGATGCAGCACCGACGCGCTGCGAAACAGGCTGTCGCCAAAATCGAAGCGCAGATAGTCGCCCAGCATTTTGAAGTAGCGCTCATGGATCGGTTTGTCGAAGCCGTACCGCTGGGTGATCTCGGCGATCACCTCCGGATCGAGCCCGCGCCCGCCGCGATAGTGGCTCTCATTGATATTGCCGACCCCGGTGCGGGCGTGGCTGGCGCGCATGCCCGCATCGCCTCCGCCGGGCATCGTCCCGCTGTTACCAAACTCGATGGCGGCAATCGCCTGATCCACCGGGCCGCCTGGAGCAATCTGCACGATAAAAAAGTTGATGGTGATGATCGCCCACAGGGTGGGGATCACCAGCAGTAAACGACGAAGTAAATATGCGCCCATTGCGTATCCTTAACGCCGTTCGGCGGGTAATTTCGCCGCTTTGTTAACGTCATACCACCAGGTATCAAACCCGAGAGAATAAACCGGGCGCTGGGCGGGAAGGGCGAACTTATCCCAGCGGGCGACCCTGTCTTCCCCCATAAACCACATGGGCAGCATATAATAGTTCCAGGTCAGAACCCGATCCAGCGCCCGGCCAAGCGGTACCAGTCTGGCTTTATCCCCCTGCGCGGCGACGATCTGCGCAATCAGATTATCCACCGCCGGGTTTTTCACCCCCGGTGAATTGTAGGTGGAATCAATGTACTGAGAGGCCCAGGAGATCTGCAGATCGCTGCTCGGCCACGGCATGGCCCGCCACAGGCGCGGCATCATATCGTAATCGCGGTTGCGCATCCGGTTGGTGATCTGTGAATTATCCACCTGGCGGATATTCATGGTAATGCCCAGCCGCGCCAGGTTGTGCTGGAACGGCAGTACCCACTGATTGTTGCCCCCGGAAGCCAGCAGCAGTTCAAAACTGAGCGGTTTGCCGGTTTGCTTATTGACACGCTGTTTATTTCGGATGACCCAGCCCGCCTCGTCCAGTAGCTGGCTGGCTTTCAGCAGATTGTTACGATCAAAGCCGTCGCCTTTCGAGACGGGGGGCTGAAAGGGGGTGGTAAACACCTCCGGGGGAACTGCATCTTTTAACGGGCCGAGGAGCGTCAGCTCCGCGGCATCCGGGTAGCCCTGCGCGGCATACTCGGTATTCTGGAAATAGCTGTTGGCACGGCTGTAGGCGCCATAAAAGAGCGCTTTGTTCATCCACTCAAAATCGAAGGCGAGGGTGATGGCCTGGCGCACGCGGCGGTCGGTAAATACCGGGCGCTGAATATTAAACGCCAGCCAGCGCGTATCCTGGGCGGAATCATTTTTAAAGGACTCCTTTACGATATAGTGGCGGTCAAAATTCTTCCCGGTGTAGCGGGTGGCCCAGTTTTTGGCGCTGCTCTCTACCCGCATATCAAAGGCACCCGCTTTAAAGGCTTCGAAGGCCACGTTGTCATCCAGATAGTAGTCGTAGCGCAGGGTGTCGAAATTCCAGCGGCCCCGGTTTACCGGCAGGTTTGCCGCCCAGTAATCTTTTACCCGGGAATAAATCACATATTGCCCCATCCGCCAGCGAGTGATGCGATACGGGCCGCCTGCCAGCGGTGGGGTGGAGAGCGGATCGCTGAGCTTATGATCTTTCCAGAACTTTTCCGGCATTACCGGCAGGGTGAGCAGGCTCAGCATGTCCTCTTTATTGGGGCTGGCAAGGGTAATGCGCACCGTCAACGGCGCGATGGCCGTTACCGTCGCCCCTTTGTAGACCAGCCGGAACTGGGGGACGCCCTCGGTCATAAATTTGTGAAAGGTGAAGGCAACATCGCTGGCCTTGACCGGCGTACCGTCGTGAAACCGCGCCTGCGGGTTGATTGTCAGCTCCATCCAGGAGAAATCATCGGCATAGCGGGCGGTCTCGGCCACCAGCGGATAATAGCTGCCGGGCTCGTCGTCTGAGGTGGTAAAGAGGGTGTCGTAGAGGGCGTCGGTTCTTTCTGCCGCCACGCCGCGCAGCGCATAACGGTTGAAATTATCGAAGGTGCCAATTGCCGCCAGGGTCACAGCGCCCCCTTTAGGCGCGGCAGAATTGACGTAATCGTAGTGATCGAAATTGATGGCATATTTTGGCTCGCCAATAACCGCGAAGGCGTCGCTCTCTTTAATGGTTTGCGCCTGACTGAACCCGCTCATTAACGCCACCATCAGCACCACAATGCGCACTATCATTACGCTACGTTTTCCTTCTCTGTTCGGCCCGGGCAAGATACCTGAATAATAAGTGACGTAGCGGTGGTTGGGCAATTATTCGCGATCAAGGTGAATATCAGGTTGCCAGTTCAGGAATTGCTCCAGGGGCAGGGGTCGGCTTATCCAGTAGCCCTGCAGCAGATTGACGTCGTGATCGCGCAGCCATTTCGCCTGCTCGGGGGTTTCGACACCTTCGGCGACGGTCACCATATTCAGCCGCCGCGCCAGGGTCAGCACCGCATCCAGTACCGGCGAGGTGACAGTTTCCATCCCGATAGCATTCACGAAACCCCGGTCGATTTTGAGGTAGTCCATGGTAAAACGCTCAAGGTAGATCAGGGCGCTATGTCCTGTGCCAAAATCATCCACGGCGATTTCAAAACCTTCCAGATGCAGCCACTCAAACAGCTTTGTCGCTTCCCGTTGATTGAGCATGTCGCGCTCGGTAATTTCGAGCACAATCTGGAAATGATCCGGCGGCAGCGAGGCGGCAAATTTGCGCATGTCATCTTTAAAGCTCTCGGCGTGCAGATGGCCTGGCGAAATGTTAATGCCTAGCTTGGAGCCTGGCGGCAGCCGTTTCGCTAACGCCGGAGCGTCGCGCAGGATCAGATCGAAAAGGTGCAGCGTCAGCGGCACAATCAGTTGCTGGGCCTCTGCAAAGTTAATAAAGGCATCCGGCGGGATCGCCCCCGCGCCGGGATGCTGCCAGCGCATCAACACCTCCACGCCCCGCATCTGCAAATCGCTGGCACCTACCACCGGCTGGTAGACCACATGAAACTGATTCTGCTTAATGCCGGTCAGGATCTCTTTACGCGGGTTGGCGCGCATCATTAGCCAGTAGAAGCAGAGTACCCCGATGCTGGAACCGCACAACAGACCAAACAGTAGCGCAAAGACCAGATCTTCCATCGTCCAGCTTTCGGCGTAGAGATTAACGGTGAGCGGCAGTCCTTCGATTTTGCTTGAGCGCGCGGGGCGCTCTTTCAGCTCCGAAACGTGGGTGATGCGGTTTGAATAGGTCGAAAAAACCGTATCGCCAATGATCAGAGAAATACCGGCAAACTCATCCTGGCGGGCGGTGTAGAGCAGATAAGGGGTCAGGTTGAGGTTAATGGAGGTAAATATCCCGCCATCTTTCATCAGCAGATTACGATGCCACAACACAATAGCCGGTTTTTTCGGCATCATTGGCGTACCCGGCAGCAGGGCCATATCTACCGCTTTAGTTGCGTCGATTTTTGGCACCAGTTCGCTGAGCGGGACATGCATCGGCCCGGTTGCTGATGAGCAGAAGGCCATTTTATCTTTTACCAGCAGAAAGGCGCGGACGTTCAGGCTGAATGACGCGCGGGAGGTGAGTTCAGAGCGTACATCCTGGCACTCGCTGAGCGTCAGCGGCTGTAATTCATCAACAGAAACGCGCAGCTCTTTAAAATAACTTTCGATGTAGTCATGGAGGTCTTTAATCAGGTTATCGTATTTCACTGCACGTTTATGGTAACTGAAAAAAAACTGCATACCGCCGCAGAGCAGGGCGACGATAAGAGCTGAAAGTACGCTGAGCATCAGCACCTTTCGGCGGGAAGATAAATGGCGGGTAAACATAAACGTTATGGGATCCTGATTTGCCGCCCGCATTATCATGACGGCTAAACTCACGCAACGATAAAACTATAGCCTGGAACGAGCCATCCAGAATTATCGCGTCCTGCGATAAAAAAAAAGCACTGCCATAGCAGTGCTTTTTTCCATGCTGTCAGTCAAGGGAAACGGACAGCACAGGCGGTTAACTGCGAGTCAGTACACGACGCGCTTCATTATAGCGCTTTTTCCAGTATGGCTCGTTCATACTGGAGATCGTCACACCACTGCTGGTGGACGCGTGGACAAACTGGTCGTTACCAATATAGATGCCGACATGACGGCCGGTTGAACCCGCACGGAACAGAACTAAATCGCCGGTACGTAAGCTGTTACGTGAAATCGATTTGCCCATTTCCTGTTGTTCATAGGTTGAACGCGGAAGTTCTAAACCAAACTGTTCGCGGAAGGTACGCTGTACGAAACCGGAACAATCAATGCCTTTACGTGTTTCGCCGCCCAGGCGATAGCGCACGCCCTTCCAGCTGGCATACTGGTCCATTAATCGGGATTTGATATCCAGATTGCTGACCATTTTTTCAAATTCATCCTGAGAAGCTTGCAGTGAAGAGGCGTCTTCTGACCCCACAACACGCGTCTCAGGATGCATATTCTTTGCGGTGTTCGATGCGCTACAAGCTGAAAGCAGAACCGCGACTGCAATCGCCGGGATTACCCGTGAGAAGTATCTCAAGATCGGTTGAGATTTGACCATGTTGTTTATTTTCCCTTGAAGTCCTTAACGACAAATATCGTTATAAAAAATGCCAAGCGAGACGAGACTAAATACCTGCGCACTATCAGACAATTCTTTATGGTCAAATCTGTGGCGAATCGCACAAATTTATTTACAACGATAATAATTGTGGCGCTGAGGTAAAACGAGTCTGAGATTACCTGATTGAGGCGGGTAATGCGAGTAAAAATACGCACTTTTTTTATAAGTAATTGTGATAGTAAAAGTACGTTGACAGGAGAGTGGTCGGGCAGGGTAATTTAGGTTAAGTTCTGTACAACGCATTAATTTCTAACGTGATTAATGTGACAGGAAGATGACAAAGGCGCTGAAATCGAGGGGGAAATCTATCAGGGATCGGTAATGATCCCTGATGGTTATTGTTAATTTCTGTTAGTAATTTGTTTCGAATTTGTTTTATTGCCGGGCAGATAACGATTAAAGAAGGCGATTAAACGCTCACTCAATGGGGTCATCAGGCACCACGGAAGACCAATCAACGCCACCGAAAGCGACCCGACGGCAATATCAGTGAACCAGTGCGCACCGATCATTACCCGAGGGAATGCGAAAACCACAAAAATAATCAGGGCTAATGCGAAAGTCTTATGCCCGAAATAACGCCACATAAAAGCGCTGAAAATAAGCAGCATCATTCCGTGATCGCCTGGAAAACTGTCTTTAGAGGCATCTTTTGTGGAAATATGCAGCAATTCACTGACGCGATAAATATCCGGGAAAAATAGCGTCGGACTTGAGCGTTTCACCGGTATTAAGGCCTGCGCCAGCTGGTTCAGCACCACCGCGGTCAGTAGCATCACCAGGCCGATCATCAGAATACGGCGACGCCCGGCGGGACTCTCTTTTCGCCAGAACGTCAGCATCAGGTAACCCATCGCCAGCAGCGAGCAGCCGTCAAAGGCACGGTTATTGGTGATCGCCACCAGCCACAGGAAGGCGCGGCTCTCTCCCAGCTGCCGGTTAAAGAAGTGGAATATGCCGCTATCCAGCGGGAACCAGAAACCGTGGTTGACCGGCAGATACCAGGATAAAAAGAGCGCCACACCGGCGACATTAAGCAATAAAATGGGGAAAAGTCGGGTTTTCATCATCACGCCGTAAGTAATTCAATCAGGGCAACGTTAGTTCCCCGAACTTAAACGAAGCTTCAACAAGCTCGACTGTAAGGCATTCCAGTCGGTGTTAACCGCACTAATTAACTCTATTCGGCTGTCCGGCGGCGCCACGCCCTGCGTTTCGATGAAGAAATCTTCCCCCTGACGATTAATCCGTACCAGCCCATCGGGGGTACGCATTACCCCTTTCACCCGTTCAACCGGGGCAAGCCGCGCCCACTCCAGTAAACCGATGGTATCGAAGCAGGTGTCGGCGTCGAAGACCCAGCCACAGGCCTGATGCCCCTGGCCGCTGTTCAGGCTGCGACGCCAGCGCTGGTGCGCAGGCAGACTCAGTGCCGCCAGACCCTGTTTTTCGCCGTGGCTGTGGGAATGGGCTGCGCTGGCGGGCAATTCAGCAAGATTACGCCGCGGCAGGTCGAGCAGGGCATTGTCCACACTTCCCTGGGTGGTGTGCGCAAGCTGACGCTCGCCGCCAAAGTGCTGCCACCAGAGTTCCAGTGCAGCGCGGCTTTCCGGGGTGGCGCGGTCCTCTTTATTGGCAATGATGATGTCGGCGGCGGCCAGCTGATCGCGGAAATTCTCGTTCTGGACAAACTTTTCGTCCAGCAACTGACGCGGATCGAGCAGGCACAGGGTGGCGCGTAAATCGATCCACGGCTCATAGACCGGGGCGGTCAGCAGGTCGAGGATCTGCTTTGGGTGACCGAGCCCGGTAGGTTCAATCAAGAGCCGGTCGGGCTTGCCCTGTCGCAGCAGGGTATTCAGCCCCACCTGCATCGGCAGGCCGTTGACACAGCACATGCATCCCCCTGGGATCTCCTTTATCAGCGCCCCGTTATCGGCCATCAACGTGCCATCAATGCCGATCTCGCCAAATTCATTGACCAGCACGGCCCACTTTTCGTCAGGATCTTTATTGGCCAGCAGGTGGAGTATTGACGTGGTTTTCCCGCTGCCGAGAAAACCGGTAATGAGGTTGGTTTTAGTCACAGGTGCTCCAGGGTGATAAATGTAATGCTATAACAATTATCAATAATCCTGGTGGAAAAGAACAGCATTGGGAAGGGGAAGGGCGAACGGAAGACTTCCCGCTCGCCTTAAGCGCAATAAAGGTTAAAGCGACAGCGTGTCGATAATCGCCTGGCGCGCGCCCGACTGGCTGATACGCTGGTAAGCTTGGGTGATGGCCTCCACGAACCGGGGTTCCTGAGGCAGGTCGTGGCCAAAAATTTCATTCAGCGCCAGCAGGGCGGTCACGCGCTCCTCCTCGCTGCTGGTGTCGACAATTGCGCGAATTTTATCGCTTAGCGGATCGCGCACGTCAATGGCATTGCCCGCATCATCCACGCCGCTGACGTAGCGCATCCACCCGGCGACTCCCAGCGCCAGCAGTGGCCAGGCGGTGTCACGCTGAAGGTGGAGGCGGATACTCTCCAGCATTCGCTGCGGCAGTTTCTGGCTGCCATCCATCGCAATCTGCCAGGTGCGGTGTTGCAGTGCCGGGTTGGCGAAGCGGTCAATCAGGCTGTCGGCGTAGGCGATCAGATCCACCCCGGTGATGCGCAGCGTCGTCGCCTGTTCGTTAAGCATCAGACGACGGGCGGCGTCACGCAGCGCGCTGTCGGCCATGCAGTCGTTAATATGGGCGAAACCGGCCAGATAGCCGAGATAAGCGAGGAAAGAGTGGCTGCCGTTGAGCATGCGCAGCTTCATCTGCTCCCAGGGAAGGACGTCCTGCACCATCTGTACTCCGGCCACTTCCCACTCCGGGCGACCGGCAACAAAGTTATCTTCGATCACCCACTGAATAAACGGCTCGCAGCTAATGGCGCACGGATCCTCGACGCCCACTTCGCGGGCGATTTCCGCAAGGGAGTCGTCGGTGGCGGCGGGTACGATCCTGTCCACCATCGTGCCCGGGAAGCTGACGTTGGCGGCGATCCACTCCGCCAGCTCTGGCGAGCGCTTGTGGGCCATCCCCAGCACCGCATTTTTCACCACGTGGCCGTTGTCCGGAATGTTATCGCAGGAGAGCACGCTGAACGGCGCCAGGCCGCGCTCGCGGCGGCGGTGCAGGGCTTCGACCAGGATACCCGGCGCCGAGTGCGGCGCATCCGGGTACTCCAGATCGTGAATAATACGCTCGTTGCGGGTATCCAGCTTGCCGGTGGCCGGATCGATGCAGTAACCCTTTTCCGTGATGGTCAGGGAGACGATCGCCACCTGCGGCTCGCAAAACTTCTCAATAATGGCCGCCAGCGAATCGAGTTTAGCGTTCAGGCATTCATGTACCGCCCCGACGATAATCGGTTGATTTCCGTCGGCGCCTTTTTCCAGCACCGTAAAGAGATGATCCTGCGCGCGCAGCTGGCTCATCAGCGTATCGCCGCTAAACAGGCTAATCTCACAGATCCCCCAGTCGCCGCCTTTGGCGTTCAGCACCCGGTCGGTCAGGAGGGCCTGATGGGCGCGATGAAAGGCGCCAAAGCCGAAATGGACGATACGGGAGCGTAACGCCTGGCGATCGTACTGCGGCTGCAACACGTGAGCGGGTAGCGCGGTGGTGGCAATTGTCTTCATGAAATAAACACCTGATTAACCATTAATTAACAAGGTGAGTGTAAAGTTATATGACAGCAAATTGAATTGGTAAGCCGTAAATATCCGGGAACTGTGAGATGGATCAATCAATATTGCGAGGCGAGTTGACCTGTTTCCGCATGCATGTATGGTAGTCGTCATCACATGACGAAATATTGGTATAACAACTTTAGAGGGTGAATCGATGGAACAAACCTGGCGTTGGTACGGACCCAATGATCCTGTTTCGCTTGATGACGTGCGTCAGGCTGGCGCAACGGGCGTTGTCACCGCGCTGCACCATATTCCTAACGGTCAGGTGTGGCCGGTAGAAGAGATCAAAGCGCGTCAGGCGCTGCTGGCCGAAAAAGGACTCACCTGGTCGGTGGTGGAGAGTATTCCGGTTCACGAGGAGATTAAAACCCACTCCGGCGACTATCAGACCTGGATCGCCAACTACCAGCAGAGCATTCGCAACCTCGCGGCCTGCGGCATTGACACCGTGTGCTACAACTTTATGCCGATCCTTGACTGGACGCGTACCGACCTCGAATATCAGCTGCCGGACGGTTCAAAGGCGCTGCGTTTTGACCAGATCGCCTTTGCCGCGTTCGAGCTGCACATCCTGAAGCGTGAAGGCGCAGCGGCTGACTATACTGCAGAAGAGCAGCAGCAGGCGCAGGCGTGGTTCGATGCGGCAAGCGAAGCGGATATCGAAAAGCTGACCCGTAATATCATCGCTGGTCTGCCGGGGGCGGAAGAGGGCTACACCCTCGACCAGTTCCGCGCACGTCTGGCGGAGTATGGCAACATCGACAAAGCCCAGCTGCGGGAAAATATGGCCGTCTTCCTGCGCGCTATTGTGCCGGTGGCGGAAGAGGTGGGCGTGCGTCTGGCCGTTCACCCGGACGATCCACCGCGTCCTATCCTGGGCCTGCCGCGTATCGTCTCCACCATTGAGGATATGCAGTGGCTGAAAGAGACGGTCGACAGCATCAGCAACGGCTTCACCATGTGTACCGGCTCCTACGGCGTGCGGGCCGACAACGACCTGGTGCAGATGATTGAAACCTTTGGCGACCGCATTCACTTTACCCACCTGCGGGCAACCTGCCGGGAAGAGAATCCGAAGACCTTCCACGAAGCGGCGCACCTCGGCGGTGACGTGAATATGGTGGCGGTCGTGGATGCCATTCTGCGTGAAGAGAAGCGCCGTAAGCAGGCGGGAGATCTGCGTCCTATTCCATTCCGTCCGGATCATGGGCATCAGATGCTGGACGATCTGCGTAAGAAAACCAACCCGGGTTATTCGGCCATTGGCCGTCTGAAAGGGATGGCGGAAGTGCGCGGCGTGGAGCTGGCGCTGAAGATGACCAAATATCCTGAGCTTCTTTAACCGGTATTGCCGGGTGGCGGCTTCGCCTTACCCGGCCTACAAAAGCAGACACAAAAAAACCGGCTCAATGGCCGGTTTTTTGTAGGCCCGGTAAGCGTAGCGCCACCGGGCAAAACAGCCCGCACTTAGTCAGCACGACCCATATAGCGTTTTTCTTCGATATGGATACGAATTTTCTCGCCTGCGGAGAGGTATTCCGGCACCTGCACAACCAGACCGGTGGTCAGGGTCGCCGGTTTGTTACGTGCAGACGCGGATGCGCCTTTAATGCCCGGTGCGGTTTCCACAATCTCCAGATCGACGGTCTGCGGCAGCTCCAGCGCCAGCAGAACGCCATCCCAGGTCAGAACCTGCATGTCGGGCATGCCGCCTTCCGGAATAAACAGCAGCTCTTCTTCAATCTGATCTTTGGTGAAGATGTATGGCGTGTAGTCTTCTTTATCCATAAAGACGTACTCGTTGCCATCAACATACGAGAAATCGACATAGCGACGGGTCAGGGTAACGGTATCCACGATATCGTCGCCTTTGAAACGCTCTTCAACTTTCAGACCGGTACGTACATCGGCGAAACGCATTTTGTACAGCGTTGCTGCGCCACGGGCGCTGGGTGCCTGAATATCGATGTCTTTTACAATCAGCAATTTGCCGTTGTAATTCAGCACCATACCTTTCTTAATTTCGTTCGCTCTTGGCATTGCAGTAATCCTGTTAACGGGAAGGTCAAAAATATCGCGTCAAAGTACTCGCGCGCGGCATTTCAGGCAAGTGGATTTCGTGGCTTTTGCTATCAATACGTAAAAGGTGTTACTGTGCCCGTCACGCCCGCGGGAGCGGCTTTCTTTCAGGTAAAGTACGAATATGGATTGCCGTCCGGACTGCGGAGCATGTTGCACCGCCCCCTCCATCACCAGCCCCATTCCCGGGATGCCCAACGGCAAGCCTGCCAATACCCCCTGCGTGCAGCTGGACGCGCAACAGCGCTGCAAAATTTTCGGCTCGAGCTCGCGCCCGAAAGTGTGTGCTGGCCTGCAGCCGTCGCGGGAGATGTGCGGCGATACGCGCGGCCAGGCCATGACCTGGCTGCTCGAACTCGAGACGCTTACCGCGCCTTAAATATCCTTAATGCGCGTCAGGCAGAGCGTGGTGAGGATGCACATCCCCAGCGCAATCCAGAATACCGCGTGATAACTCCAGATCTCGGCCACGACGCCCGCCACGGAGCCTGCGATGATCCAGCCGACGCGGGTAGTGTTGGTATAAAGCGTGGTGGCCGCGCCAGCCTGACCCGGCATCAGATCCTGAAAATAGAGCATGCCGATCCCGGCGAGAATGCCAATATAGATGGCGTTCAGCAGCTGTAACCCAAGTAACACTACCGGCGTGTGCGCGGTGAGCATCCCGACGTAAAACAGCAAACCGGCAACGGCGGCAACGCGCATCAGGAAGCGCTTACCGAAGCGTTTTGCGTAGTAGCCCGCAATCAGCATCGTCGGGATCTCCAGCCCGGCAGCGGTTCCCATCATTACCCCCGCCAGCTTCTCGGAGAGATGCAGCTCATTAATGATAAACAGCGGCATGTTAATGATATAGAGGCTGTTGGTGCCCCACATTAACGTGCAGATGGTAAAGAGCAGCAGGGCGTCGCGACGGTTGCGGCGCGGCGACTCCAGCACCCCGGTTGCCAGCTTCGGCTCCTTGCGCATCGTCGGCAGGAAAAACCAGACCATCGCGCCGCAGACCACAAACGCCACGGCGGCGCTGATATACATCACCGCGAAGCCAAAGCCCATCGCCAGCGCATAGGCCACTGGCGGCCCCACGACCCAGGCCAGCGACACCTGGGCACGCAGGATCGAGCTGAACATCACCGCCTCGCGACCGGTATGGTCGGCATGTTCCCGGGCTAAGGCAAACAGCTGCGGGTTGGCGGTAGAGCCAAAGCTGCTGAGAAACACGCCGACAAACAGCAACACAAAGTAGTTACGGTTCCAGGCGAACAGCAGGCAGGCCAGGACACCCAGCAGACAGCAGAAGACGATCAAAGATTTGCGATCGCCCCGCTTATCTGAGCGACCGGCCAGAAACTGGCTGACCAGGATGCCGATAATGGCGCTGCCGGTAAAGAAGAACCCCACCATGGCCGGGCGGGCATGCACCTCGTTGGTGAGGAACAGGCTCAGCGTCGGGGTCTGTAACGCGCCGGCAATGCCGGTAAGAAAAGCAACAATCAAAAACGCCGATGAGGTCAAATCAAATGACTTGGGTGAGGCGGCTGCGGGAGTGGTGTGCATGTTTCTGTATCAGTGATATGAAGAGACGCGGAGTTTACGCCGCTTGTCATAAAATAGACAGATATCCTCGCCAGTTACCCCACAAAAAATCAAAACGGGTTTTCAGTCCGTCGCTGCGCTTGCTGAAGTTGCTGAAGCCGAACGGCTGTTCACCCCTGAAGGCAGCGGCCTGAAGCAAAAATGTGCTGTAACTCTAAATTCTGCAAGCTGAAATGCGGCTTTACTTGCAAGGATGCCTGGAAAGCGCAAGACTTCTTGAAACGTTTCAGCGCTAATTGGTTTACCTAACCCAAACGGATTGGCGCCTTTTTTCACATTTAAGCTGAAACGATTCAATTTCAGCAGGAGTGGAGAACTATGTTCCAGTTATCCGTGCAGGACATTCATCCCGGCGAACAGGCCGGCACTAAAGAAGAGGCTATCCGGCAGATCGCCGCCGCGCTGGTAGAGGCGGGCAATGTCGCTAGCGGCTACGTTGACGGCATGCTGGCGCGTGAGCAGCAGACCTCTACTTTCCTAGGCAATGGCATCGCCATTCCGCATGGCACCACCGATACCCGCGATCAGGTGCTGAAAACCGGCGTTCAGGTCTATCAGTTCCCGCAGGGCGTGCTCTGGGGTGAAGGCCAGGTAGCCTATGTTGCCATCGGCATTGCCGCCAGCAGCGACGAACACCTCGGTCTGCTGCGTCAGCTGACGCACGTCCTGAGCGACGACGCCGTGGCTGAACAGCTGAAATCCGCCACCACCGCCGAAGAGCTGCGCGCCCTGCTGATGGGTGAAAAGCAGAGCGAAGCCCTGAAGCTGGATAACGAGACGCTGACGCTCGACGTAGCCGCCTCCGATCTGGTGACCCTGCAGGCGCTGAACGCCGGTCGCCTGAAAGAGGCCGGTGCGGTGGATACCGCCTTCGTGGCCCACGCCATTAACGATAAACCGCTGAATCTCGGTCAGGGTGTCTGGCTGAACGACTGTGCTGAAGGCAACCTGCGCAGCGCTATCGCCGTCAGCCGTGCAACAACCGCATTCGATACCGCCGGCGAAACCACGGCGATGCTGGTGACCGTCGCCATGGCCGATGAACAGCCGGTTGAGGTGCTGAAGCGCCTTAGCGATCTGCTGCTGAACAAAAAAGCTGAACAACTGCTGAAAGCGGATGCCGCGACCCTGCTGGCGCTGCTGACCAGCGATGATGTGAACACCGATGAACTGTTGAGCGCCGAGTTTGTCGTGCGCAACGAACATGGCCTGCATGCCCGTCCTGGCACCATGCTGGTCAATACCATTAAGCAGTTCAACAGCGACGTGACCGTCACCAACCTCGACGGCAGCGGTAAACCGGCCAATGGCCGTAGCCTGATGAAAGTCGTGGCGCTGGGCGTGAAAAAAGGGCATCGCCTGCGCTTCACCGCGCAGGGTGCGGATGCTGAACAGGCGCTGAAAGCGATTGGCGAAGCCATCGCGGCGGGTCTGGGGGAGGGCGCATAATGAGCAGACGTGTTGCCACTATTACGCTGAACCCGGCTTACGACCTCGTGGGCTTTTGCCCGGAAATTGAACGCGGCGAAGTCAACCTCGTGCGTACCACTGGCCTGCACGCGGCAGGTAAAGGGATTAACGTTGCCAAAGTGCTGAAGGATCTGGGTATCGACGTCACCGTCGGCGGTTTCCTCGGCAAAGATAACCAGGATGGTTTCCAGCAGCTGTTCAGCGAGCTGGGGATCGCCAACCGTTTCCAGGTGGTGCAGGGGCGTACCCGCATCAACGTGAAGCTGACCGAGAAAGATGGCGAAGTCACCGATCTGAACTTCTCCGGTTTTGAAGTGACCCAGGCGGACTGGGAACGTTTTGTGAATGACTCCCTGAGCTGGCTGGGTCAGTTCGACATGGTCTGCGTCAGCGGCAGTCTGCCGTCCGGCGTCAGCCCGGAAGCCTTTACCGACTGGATGACGCGTCTGCGCAGCCAGTGCCCGTGCATCATCTTTGACAGCAGCCGCGATGCGCTGGTGGCCGGTCTGAAAGCCGCACCATGGCTGGTGAAACCTAATCGTCGCGAACTTGAGATCTGGGCAGGCCGTAAGCTGCCAGAATTAAAGGATGTGATTGAAGCCGCCCATGCGCTGCGTGAGCAGGGTATCGCTCATGTGGTCATCTCTCTGGGGGCAGAGGGCGCGCTGTGGGTTAACGCCTCCGGCGAATGGATCGCGAAACCGCCGTCGATGGAAGTGGTCAGCACCGTCGGTGCCGGCGACTCGATGGTTGGCGGGCTGATTTATGGCCTGCTGATGCGCGAATCCAGTGAACATACTTTACGTCTTGCCACCGCCGTTGCAGCCCTGGCCGTCAGCCAGAGCAATGTCGGTATTACCGATCGTACCCAGTTGGCCGCGATGATGGCGCGCGTTGACTTAAAACCCTTTAACTGACAGCAGGAGAGGCATAATGAAAACGCTGCTGATTATTGACTCTGCACTCGGACAGGCGCGCGCCTATATGGCGAAAACCCTGCTCGGTTCGGCGGGACATAAAGCACACCTTGATTTCATCGACAACCCGGGCGATGCCGAACTGGTTATCGTTCTCGGCGACAAAATTCCCGCCGACAGTTCGCTGAACGGCAAAAAAGTGTGGCTGGGCGATATCAACCGCGCCGTTGCACACCCGGAACTGTTCCTGAGCGAAGCGAAAGGCCATGCGGCACTCTATACCGCACCTGTCGCAGCGGCGGAGACGGCTGTTGCTGCGGGTCCGAAACGCGTGGTGGCGGTTACCGCCTGCCCAACCGGCGTAGCTCACACCTTTATGGCGGCTGAAGCCATTGAAACTGAAGCCAAAAAACGCGGCTGGTGGGTAAAAGTTGAAACCCGCGGCTCCGTGGGCGCAGGTAATGCGATCACCCCGGAAGAGGTGGCGGCTGCGGATCTGGTGATTGTGGCGGCAGATATCGAAGTGGATCTGGCGAAGTTTGCCGGTAAGCCGATGTACCGCACCTCCACCGGTCTGGCGCTGAAGAAAACCGCGCAAGAGCTGGATAAAGCCCAGGCCGAAGCGAAACCGTTCCAGCCTGCGGGCAACACTGCGGCTGCGGCTTCTGAAGGCAAAAAAGAGTCCGCTGGCGCGTATCGTCACCTGCTGACGGGCGTCTCCTATATGCTGCCGATGGTGGTGGCGGGCGGTCTCTGTATTGCGCTCTCCTTCGCCTTTGGTATCGAAGCCTTTAAAGAGCCGGGTACCCTGGCAGCGGCGCTGATGCAGATTGGCGGCGGCTCGGCGTTCGCGCTGATGGTGCCGGTCCTGGCGGGTTACATTGCGTTCTCTATTGCTGACCGTCCGGGTCTGACTCCAGGTCTGATCGGCGGTATGCTGGCTGTGAGCACCGGCTCTGGCTTTATCGGCGGGATCATCGCGGGCTTCCTCGCAGGCTACATGGCGAAGCTGATTAGCTCGAAGCTGAAACTGCCGCAGAGCATGGAAGCCCTGAAACCGATCCTGATCATTCCGCTGATCTCCAGCCTGGTGGTTGGCCTGGCGATGATCTACCTGATCGGTAAACCGGTTGCGGGCATCCTCGAAGGCCTGACCCACTGGCTGCAAACCATGGGCACCGCCAATGCGGTCCTGCTGGGTGCAATCCTCGGTGCGATGATGTGTACCGATATGGGTGGTCCGGTGAACAAAGCATCTTACGCCTTCGGTGTCGGCCTGCTGAGTACCCAGACCTATGCGCCAATGGCTGCCATTATGGCGGCGGGTATGGTGCCACCGCTGGCGCTGGGCCTGGCGACTATCGTTGCCCGTCGTAAGTTCGACAAGGCGCAGCAGGAAGGTGGTAAAGCGGCGCTGGTACTGGGCCTGTGCTTTATCACTGAAGGGGCGATTCCGTTCGCTGCCCGTGACCCGATGCGCGTTCTGCCATGCTGTATCGTCGGTGGCGCGGTGACCGGCGCTATCTCTATGGCGATTGGCGCGAAACTGATGGCGCCGCACGGCGGTCTGTTTGTTCTGCTGATCCCGGGCGCCATTACGCCAGTGCTGGGTTACCTGTTTGCGATTATCGCCGGTACCCTGGTAGCGGGCCTCTCTTACGCGGTGCTGAAACGCCCGGAAGCTGAAGCGGTTGCCGCAAAAGCAGCATAATCTTTCTTCATCCGAAAAGGGCAGAGGCGACTCTGCCCTTTTTTTTGCTTTTTATCGTGCTGCTGTTCGCAGTTTTTTGTAGACAGCAAAACTCTCTCTACAAAAAATTGTGATTCTGTTCATAACCATTTCACACCCTTTTTGCCACCGCTTTACTTTACCCTTTCTGCGCATACTATAAACACGTGTTCATCTATAAACATGTGCTCTAATAGAATTAAAAGTCACTCACTCGCTTAATTATCATTGCGATGGCCGGCGTGCCAGAGGATGTTCTATGCGTGAAAAGGATTATATTGCTGTTATTGGTTCTGCGAATATGGATGTTGCGGGGTATTCACACGCCTCGCTTAATTATGCGGACTCTAACCCAGGGAAAATTAAATTTACCCCCGGCGGCGTTGGGCGGAATATTGCGCAAAACCTTGCGCTGTTGGGAAAAAATGTCTGGCTACTTTCCGCGGTCGGCGATGACTTTTACGGTCAGTCGCTGCTATCACAAACCCATGCCGCTGGCGTACAGGTGGAAAAATGTCAGGTGATCGCGGGCGAAGGCACCTCCAGTTATTTATCCTTGCTGGATAATACCGGCGAAATGCTGGTAGCCATTAATGATATGGCTATTTCTGACTACATCAATCCGGACTATCTGGCCCACCACCTGGCCTTTCTGCGTGCGGCAAACGCGGTGGTGGTCGACTGCAATCTCAGTGAATCTGCACTGGGCTGGATATTTGAAAATGCAGGCCAGGCACCGGTATTCGTTGACCCCGTCTCGGCCTGGAAATGCAACAAAGTGCGTGACTGGCTGGGCCATATCCACACGCTGAAGCCCAACCGGATTGAAGCCGAAACCCTGAGCGGCATCCCGCTCTCCTGCGCGGCGGATGCCCCGAAAGTCGCGGCCTGGTTTCACCAGCACGGCCTGTTCCGGCTGGTATTAAGCATGGGCGGCGACGGCGTTTATTACAGCGAGAAAGGGGGCGAAAGCGGCTGGTCAGCCCCGTTTAAAACCCGGCTTGTCAATGTCACCGGCGCGGGGGACGCGATGATGGCGGGGCTCGCCTTCTGCTGGCTGGAAGGAACCACATTTGCCCATTCCGTTCGTTTTGCCCAGGGCTGCTCGTCGCTGGCGCTCGCTTCCGTATATACCAATAACCCCGACTTATCGGCTGAAAATGTTAACGCATTAATGGAGAGAGAACATGTCTGAATTAAAATTATCTGCTGAGTTCCTGCAAATTTCTCCTGAGGTTCAGGACGCTTTAAATAATAACAAGCCGGTTGTGGCCCTTGAATCCACCATTATTTCTCACGGCATGCCTTTCCCGCAAAATGCCCAGACGGCGCTGGAAGTTGAAGATGCGATCCGCCAGCAGGGGGTTATTCCCGCCACTATCGCCATTATTCGTGGCGTAATGAAAGTGGGGCTCAGCAAAGAAGAAATTGAACTGTTAGGCCGTGAAGGCCATGCGGTGACCAAAGTCAGCCGCCGGGATTTACCTTTTGTGGTTGCCGCAGGAATTAATGGCGCGACCACGGTTGCCTCCACCATGATTATTGCGGCAATGGCCGGGATTAAGGTCTTTGCTACCGGCGGAATTGGCGGTGTACACCGCGGTGCGGAACACACGTTTGATATTTCTGCCGATTTACAGGAGCTGGCGAAAACCAATGTCGCCGTGGTTTGCGCCGGGGCGAAATCTATTCTCGACCTCGGGTTAACCACCGAATATCTGGAAACCAACGGTGTACCGTTAATTGGCTATCAGACCCAGTCCCTGCCTGCCTTTTTCTGTCGCACCAGCCCGTTTGAGGTCAGCATCCGTCTCGACAGCGCTGAAGCCATCGCGCGCGCAATGGCGGTGAAATGGCAGACCGGCCTCAACGGCGGCCTGGTGGTGGCGAATCCTATCCCGGAACAGTTTGCGATGCCTGAAGAGACCATCAACGCCGCTATCGATCAGGCGGTGAAAGAAGCGGAAGAGCAGGGTGTGACCGGCAAAGCCAGCACGCCGTTCCTGCTGGCCCGCGTGGCGGAATTAACCGGTGGCGACAGCCTGAAATCCAATATCCAGCTGGTCTTTAACAACGCCCGTCTGGCCTGCGACATCGCGAAGGCGTACCAGCGCATCGCGTAATCTTTTCACAGGCAGTTTGCCGTCGCCTGTCTTCACAGTGGAATCACGGATACCCGGCCAGTCGCCGGGTTTTCAGGTAAGGAAATCATTATGGATGTAATGAGAAGTCTGCTGGGTATGGCGGTGCTGTTAGCAATAGCCTTCCTCCTGTCGGTCAATAAACGCCGTATCAGTCTGCGTACCGTTGGCGCCGCTTTCATTTTGCAGGTGGCAATTGGCGGCATCATGCTCTATTTCCCGCCAGGAAAATGGCTGGTTGAACAGGCCGCGATAGGGGTGAGCAAGGTAATGTCCTACAGCGATGCCGGTAGTGCTTTTATCTTTGGCGCGCTGGTTGGCCCCAAAATGGATACGCTGTTTGACGGCGCCGGGTTCGTCTTTGCCTTCCGGGTGCTGCCCGCCATCATCTTTGTCACCGCGCTGATAAGCCTGCTCTACTACATCGGGGTGATGGGGCTGCTGATCCGTATTCTGGGCTCCATTTTCCAGAAAGCGTTGCGTATCAGTAAAATTGAATCCTTCGTGGCGGTGACCACTATCTTCCTCGGCCAGAACGAGATCCCGGCGATCGTGAAACCCTTCGTCGATAAGCTGAACCGCAATGAGCTGTTTACCGCTATTTGTAGCGGGATGGCGTCCATTGCCGGTTCGATGCTGATTGGCTACGCCGGAATGGGAGTGCCGATTGATTACCTGCTCGCCGCCTCGTTAATGGCCATTCCAGGCGGGATTTTGTTTGCCCGTCTGCTGAGCCCGGCCACGGAGGCGTCACAGGTCACCTTCGATAACCTGTCGTTCAGCGACACGCCGCCGAAAAGCATTATCGAAGCCGCGGCGACCGGGGCGATGACCGGGTTAAAAATCGCCGCCGGGGTTGCGACGGTGGTAATGGCCTTTGTGGCGATCATCGCCCTGCTGAACGGTATGCTGGGCGGCATTGGCGGCTGGTTGGGTATTGAAAGCCTGAGCCTTGAGGGGCTGTTTGGCTATGCCCTGGCACCGCTGGCGTGGCTCATGGGGGTCGAATGGCAGGATGCCACGCTCGCAGGCAGCCTGATTGGACAGAAGCTGGCGATTAACGAATTTGTCGCCTATCTCAACTTCTCGCCATATCTGCAAACCGCCGGTCAGCTGGATGTGAAGACCATCGCCATCATCTCTTTTGCTCTGTGCGGCTTTGCCAACTTCGGCTCGATTGGCGTGGTGGTGGGCGCCTTTTCTGCGGTATCGCCCCAGCGCGCCCCGGAGATTGCCCAGTTGGGCGTGCGGGCCCTGGTGGCGGCCACGCTCTCTAACCTGATGAGCGCCACCATTGCGGGCTTCTTTATTGGTCTGGCAGGCTAGTGACGCAGGCCGGGTAGGGCAACTACCCGGCCTGTTTACGGCTGGCTCTCCAGCAGCGACAGGACGTTATCTACCGACAGCGTCGGGTTATTGATGCTTTCACTGGCGCGGGAGAGCGCCGCGCAGCCACCCGCGAACCGGGCACTTTCCGTAAAATCGCTCCCGTCGAGGAAGCCATAAATCAACCCCGCCATAAAGGCGTCATCGGCACCAAAGCGGTCAACCACCGGGTGGGTGAGCGGCGATAGCAGAAGCGGCTCCGCGCCTTGTTCGCTGCAGAGCACCGAATCATCTTCCAGACAGACCACAATCCGCTGCACCCCTTTCTCATGCAGGGCGGCGAGGGCGCGCTTGCGATCCTCGCACTCCGCCAGGATCTGCAGCTCCTTCAGCGTCGGCTTCAGGGTATGGATGCGCGACAGCCAGGGTTTGATCCTGTCGGCTTTAAATTCTGAAACCGTGTCGACAAACACCGGCACATCCCCGGCGAGGGTAAAGACCCACTCCAGCGCTTCCGCGGTGAGGTTACAGTCGGCCAGCACGACGCCCGCATGGGCCAGCAGTTCCCGGGAGTGATTCAGCAGCTGCGGCGTCAGCCCCTGCAGGATATGGGTATCATTGATCGCCAGCACAGTGTCGTCCTGCGGACTGGCAATCGACAGATAGGTTGCGGTGCTTTGTCCGTGCAGGCGGATGGTGCTCTGCACGTTAACGCCCGCCTGGCGGGTCTGCTCCAGCAGGGTTTCGCCATAAAAATCGCTGCCCACGGCAGAGATCAGGTGCACCTCGCGCCCCAGCAGCGCGAGGTTATGGGCAATGTTACGCGCCACGCCGCCCGCCGCGCACTGAATGGCTCCCGGCTGGGAGGAGGGTTCAGGAAAACGAATATCGGCCACCCCGCGAATATCCATATTGATGGCGCCGAGCGCCACACAATAATCCTGTTCGGTGAGGATATAGCCTTTGCCCTTGATCGCCCCTTTGCGCATCAAATCCATAATATGCGCAGCGACGCGGGAGCGGCTGATATCGAGGATCTGGGCGATCTCATGCTGCTGAATAAGGGGGTTGCGCCGCAGGATCTTCAGGATCTGCTTTTCCCTTTCGTTCATCATTCTGCGGTGGCCTCGGCATGCTGTTGCGCTTTCAGCCAGGCGATCTCCTCGGCCCAGATATCCGGGTTGATGGTTTCCAGCACCAGCGGAATGTTGTCGAAACGCGGATCCTGCATGATAAAGCGGAACGCATCATGGCCGATGTTGCCTTCACCCAGGCTGTGGTGACGGTCAACGCGGCTGCCAAAGGTGCTTTTCGCGTCGTTGAGGTGCATACCGCGCAGGTACTCAAAGCCCACGACGCGCTCGAACTCGGCGAAGGTTTTTGCACACGCTTCCGCGCTGCGCAGGTCGTAACCGGCGGCAAAGGCGTGGCAGGTATCGATGCAGACGCCGATGCGGGATTTATCCTCCACGGCATCGATGATGGCGGCCAGATGCTCAAAGCGGAAACCGAGGTTGCTGCCCTGTCCGGCGGTATTTTCAATCACCGCCGTCACCCCCTGGGTCTGTGCCAGCACGATGTTGATCGACTCGGCGATCCGCGCCAGACAAGCATCTTCGTCGATCTGCGACAGATGGCTGCCGGGATGGAAGTTCAGCAGCGTCAGGCCGAGCTGCTCGCAGCGCTGTACCTCATCGAGGAAGGCCGCGCGGGATTTATCCAGCGCCTCATGTACCGGGTGACCGAGGTTAATCAGGAAACTGTCGTGGGGCAGGATCTGGCCGGGGGAGAAATGGTATTTTTCGCAGGCCGCTTTGAACTCATCAATCACCTGAGTCGTTAACGGCGCGGCGCGCCACTGGCGCTGATTTTTGGTGAACAGGGCGAAGGCGGTCGCCTCGATTTCGGCGGCGCGAATAGCGGCATTTGCCAGACCGCCGGCAGCGCTGACGTGCGCTCCAACATATTTCATAAAGGGACTCCTGTTAACCCGCAAACGCATATGATAGCGGGTTAACAGGATAAGGCTACAGCGGTTTATGCCATCAGGCTATGCACCGCGAGGTTAATGGCGCCCCCGCCGACAATCAGCCAGACAAAGAGCAGCAGCGCCATCAGCAGCGGTTTCGCTCCGGCTTTTTTCAGGGCGCTGACGTGGGTGGTTAAGCCCAGCGCCGCCATCGCCATTGCCAGCAGGATGGTATCCAGCGTCACCAGCATATCCACGACCGCTTTGGGCAGCAGATGGAACGAGTTAAACACCGCGACCACAATAAACAGAATGGCGAACCAGGGGATGGTGATTTTGCTCTTCTCACCGTTGCCCGCTGGCGCAAGCTGTTTCACTCTTGCGGCCAGGATCAGCAGGAACGGGGCCAGCATCATCACCCGCAGCATTTTGGCGATCACCGCGGCATTTTCTGCGTCCGGGCTGATAGCGTGACCCGCCGCGACCACCTGGGCGACCTCATGCATCGTCGAGCCGATGTAGATGCCGTAGTTTTCCGGGCTAAACCAGTGGGCTACCAGCGGATACATGGCCGGATAGAGGAAGATCGCCAGGGTACCGAAGATCACCACCGTCGCCACCGCCACGGTCACCTTGCTGGACTCGGCCTTTACTACCGGCTCGGTGGCCAGCACCGCCGCGGCGCCGCAGATGCTGCTGCCTGCACCAATCAGCCAGCTGGTCTGTTTGTCGAGCCCGAACACCTTCTGGCCGATAAAGCAGGCCAGTAAAAAGGTGCTCGAGAGGGTTAAGATATCAATCGCAATACCGCTTACTCCGACGTCGGCAATCTGCGCGAAGGTAAGACGAAAGCCATACAGGATGATCCCGAGTCGCAGCAGGTGCTGCTTGGCGAAGATGACGCCGCTGTCGCACGGCTTGTAAATCTTCGGATAAACCGTATTTCCGACCACCATCCCCAGCAGGATAGCCAGGGTCAGGGCGCTGAATCCGGCGCCTGCAACCGCCGGGATGCTGCCGCCCCATAATGCGACACCGGTGACCAGCGCGCTGAGCGCCAGGCCCGGGATGTAGTGCCACACGGTACGATGATGCTGTAGGGTGAGTGTTGTCAAAACCGTCTCCTTTTCTCTGGCTAAAAGGTTACGGCGCGCTGGCTTAAAAATAAAATTGATTATATATTTATAATTAATCTTTATAAGTGGTAAGCAGGGTGCTTACCCTACCGGATAGCGACTATGCACATTACCTTACGCCAGCTTGAAGTCTTCGCCGAAGTACTGAAAAGCGGATCGACTACGCAGGCCTCTCAGATGCTGGCACTCTCTCAGTCCGCCGTCAGCGCTGCGCTCACCGATCTTGAAGGTCAACTGGGGGTTCAGCTCTTTGACAGGGTAGGGAAGCGGCTGGTGGTGAACGAGCATGGACGTTTGCTCTACCCGCGCGCGCTGGCGTTGCTGGAGCAGACCGTCGAAATCGAACAGCTCTTTCGCGAGGATAACGGCGCCATTCGTGTCTACGCCAGCAGCACCATTGGCAACTATATCCTGCCTGAAGTGATTGCCCGCTATCGCCGGGATTTCCCGACCCTGCCGCTGGAGATGAGCGTCGGCAACAGCCAGGATGTGATCACCGCGGTGATCGATTTTCGGGTGGATATTGGCCTTATCGAAGGGCCATGCCACAACGCCGACATTATTGCTGAGCCCTGGCTGGAGGATGAGCTGGTGGTCTTCGCCTCGCCGGCCTCTTCTTTATTACAGCAGGAGGTGACCCTGGAGCGGCTGGCTCAGGCGCCGTGGATTTTACGCGAGCAGGGCTCAGGCACGCGTGAGATCGTCGATTATCTGCTGCTCTCCCATCTGCCGCAGTTCCATATGGGCATGGAGCTCGGCAATTCAGAGGCCATCAAACATGCGGTGCGCCACGGTCTTGGCATCAGCTGCCTGTCGCGGCGGGTGATTGCCGAACAGCTGGAGAGCGGAACGCTGGTGGAGATCCCCGTGCCGTTGCCCAATAAGCTGGTGCGCACCCTGTGGCGCATTCATCACCGCCAGAAGCACCTCTCTAATTCCCTCCAGCGTTTTCTGCGTTACTGCGAAATGTAATCCTGCCCGGCGGCGTTTTGTCCGCCGGTAGTCATTACTCGCATCAATACTATTCTCTGCTTTACTTATAATCCTGGACCGGTCATGAAGCTCTCTTATAACAGGGCATTTGTGCCGGAAGAGCCGGCGATCGTCTGCTACAATCGCGCCTCATTTTTTGAATGGACAGCATTTTCACATGGTTTCCGAAACTAAAACCACAGAAGCGCCCGCGCTACGTCGCGAACTCAAGGCGCGTCACCTGACGATGATCGCCATTGGCGGCTCTATCGGTACAGGCCTTTTTGTCGCCTCTGGCGCGACGATTTCAGCAGCGGGTCCTGGCGGCGCGCTCTTTTCCTATATCCTGATCGGTCTGATGGTCTACTTCCTGATGACCAGCCTGGGTGAACTGGCGGCGTACATGCCGGTATCCGGTTCTTTTTCTACCTACGGCCAGAAATACGTTGAAGAAGGCTTTGGCTTCGCGCTGGGCTGGAACTACTGGTACAACTGGGCGGTGACCATCGCCGTGGACCTGGTGGCGGCACAGCTGGTCATGACATGGTGGTTCCCGGACACGCCGGGCTGGATCTGGAGCGCGCTCTTCCTGGCGGTGATCTTCCTGCTCAACTACATCTCCGTGCGCGGCTTTGGTGAGGCCGAATACTGGTTCTCCCTGATCAAAGTGGCGACCGTGATCATCTTTATTATCGTCGGCCTGGCGATGATCGTCGGTATCTTCCAGGGCAGCGAGCCTGCGGGCTGGAGCAACTGGACGGTTGGCGATGCACCCTTTGCGGGGGGATTATCGGCGATGATTGGCGTGGCGATGATTGTCGGCTTCTCCTTCCAGGGGACGGAGCTTATCGGCATTGCCGCCGGTGAATCCGAAAACCCGGAGAAGAACATCCCGCGCGCGGTGCGTCAGGTCTTCTGGCGTATCCTGCTGTTCTATGTGTTCGCCATCCTGATTATCAGCCTGATCATTCCATATACCGATCCGAGCCTGCTGCGTAACGATGTGAAAGATATCAGCGTCAGCCCGTTCACCCTGGTGTTCCAGCATGCTGGCCTGCTCTCTGCGGCGGCGGTAATGAACGCGGTGATCCTGACGGCGGTGCTGTCGGCGGGTAACTCCGGGATGTATGCCTCTACCCGTATGCTCTACTCCCTGGCCTGCGATGGCAAAGCGCCGCGTATTTTCGCGAAGCTCTCCCGGGGCGGTGTGCCGCGCAACGCGCTCTATGCCACCACCGTGATTGCCTGCCTGTGCTTCCTGACCTCAATGTTCGGCAACCAGACCGTCTACCTGTGGCTGCTGAATACCTCCGGGATGACGGGCTTCATCGCCTGGCTGGGCATCGCCATCAGCCATTACCGTTTCCGTCGCGGCTACGTGAAGCAGGGTTACGATATTAACAACCTGCCATACCGCTCCGGCTTCTTCCCGCTGGGTCCGATCTTCGCCTTTGTGCTCTGTCTGATCATCACCCTCGGCCAGAACTACGAAGCCTTCCTGGCCGACACCATCGACTGGGGCGGCGTTGCGGCCACCTATATCGGTATCCCGCTGTTCCTGATCATCTGGTTTGGCTACAAGCTGGCGAAGGGAACGAAGTTTGTGCGCTACAGCGAAATGGAATTCCCAAATAGCTTTAAAAAATAAGCGCACCGCCTCTCTCTAACCCGCTCAGCCGAGCGGGTTTTTTATTTCTCCACAGTATGCTCTCTTGACATAACTTTTAACAATTGAATTGATAATAGTTATCGTTTGCTTTATCATTAGCAAAGTAATCAAAAGGATGAAGGAGTCAACTTTCTCGCCCTGGTCAGGGGAGGGGTTGCGGCCACACCTGCAAAGAATTACCAGACCGACCCGCCCAAAGAAGCGGGCGGCATGCAATGCAATGTGAGCAGTACATATTTGATTTTGCTGTGTTTACCTCATGGAGAAATGGAATGTTTAGGTTGAATCCCTTCGTTCGGGGAGGGCTGTGCGCGTCTGCTCTTTCCCTGGCGCTGCCGGTTGCGGCGGTGGAATCTGGCGACACGATGGTCTTTACCGCCCCGGCAAACGAGCAAAACCTGAAGGATGCCCCCGCCAGTATCAGCGTCATCACCCAGCAGGATCTGCAGCGTAAGCCGGTGCAGAACCTGAAAGATGTGTTACAGGACGTGCCGGGCGTGCAGTTAACCAACGAAGGGGACAACCGCAAGGGCGTCAGTATCCGCGGGCTGGACAGCAGCTATACGCTGATCCTGATCGACGGCAAACGCGTCAACTCCCGCAACGCCGTGTTCCGCCATAACGACTTCGATCTGAACTGGGTGCCGGTGGACGCCATCGAGCGCATCGAAGTGGTGCGCGGGCCGATGTCCTCCCTCTACGGCTCCGATGCACTGGGCGGCGTGGTCCATATCATCACCAAAAAGATCGGCCAGAAATGGACCGGCACCCTCACCGCCGACACCACTATTCAGGAACATCGCGATCGTGGCGACACCTACGACGGCCAGTTCTATACCAGCGGCCCGCTGGTGGATGGCGTCCTCGGCCTGAAAGCCTTCGGCAGCGTCTCCCAGCGTGATAAAGACGATCCGCAGTCCTCTTCCACCAGCGCCACGGGCGAAACCCCGCGTATCGAAGGCTTCACCAGCCGTGATGCCAACGTGGAATTTGCCTGGACCCCGAACGAAAACCACGATTTCACCGCCGGGTATGGTTTTGACCGTCAGGATCGGGATTCCGACTCGCTGGATAAAAACCGCCTGGAGCGCCAGAACTACTCCCTGAGCCACAATGGCCGCTGGGGGCTGGGCAACAGCGAGCTAAAATTCTACGGCGAGAAGGTGGATAACAAAAACCCGGGCAATGCCAACCCGATTACGTCCGAAAGCAACTCCATTGACGGCAAATATGTTCTGCCGTTGGGGGAGATTAACCAGCTGCTGACCTTTGGCGGAGAGTGGCGTCACGACAAGCTGAAAGATCCGGTCAACCTTACCGGCGGCAGCAGCAGCAATACCTCGGCCAGCCAGTATGCGCTGTTCCTGGAAGATGAATGGCGGATCTTCGAACCGCTGGCCCTGACCACCGGCGTGCGCATGGATGACCATGAAACCTACGGCGATCACTGGAGCCCGCGTGCTTACCTGGTTTATAACGCCACCGATACCGTAACGGTAAAAGGCGGCTGGGCAACGGCATTCAAAGCGCCGTCGCTGTTGCAGCTGAGTCCGGACTGGACCACCGGCTCCTGCCGCGGTGCCTGTGAAATTGTCGGTAGCCCGGATCTGAAACCAGAGACCAGCGAAAGTTTCGAGCTGGGGCTGTACTACAGCGGGGAAGAGGGATGGTTAGAGGGCGTTCAGGGGAGCATCACCGCTTTCCAGAACGACGTTGATGACCGGATCAGCATCAGCCGTACCGCCAGCGTTAGCCAGGCGCAGAGCTACCCTAACTATGTCGGGCTGAATGGTGACGGCGAGCCGGTGTTCCGCTATTACAACGTCAATAAGGCGCGTATCCGTGGCCTGGAGACGGAGATTAAGTTCCCCATTGCCGAAGACTGGCGAATGACGCTGAATTACACCTATAACGACGGGCGTGATATCAGCAACGGCGGCAACAAGCCGCTCTCCGAGCTGCCGTTCCATACCGCAAACGGCACGCTGGACTGGCAGGCGACCCAGGCGTGGTCCTTCTACGTGCAGGGGAATTACACGGGTGAGAAACGCGCGATTACCGATGGCGCGGCAACGCCGGGTGGCTACGTGGTGTGGAACACGGGTGGCGCATGGCAGGCAACCAAAAACGTTAAGCTGCGTGCGGGCGTCATGAACCTGCTGGATAAAGATCTCAGCCGCGACGACTACACCTATACCGAAGAGGGACGCCGTTACTTTATGGCGGTGGATTACCAGTTCTGATCGAGGGATCGCCGGAGCGGTGCGGTCTGTTTGCTGGGCGGCGCTGCGCTTGCCCGGCCTACGGGCTGGTGTGGTCTGTTTGCCGGTGGCGCTGCGCTTGCCCGGCCTACGGGCTGGTGCGGTTTGTTTGCCGGGCGGCGCTGCGCTTGCCCGGCCTACGGGCTGGTGCGGTTTGTTTGCCGGGCGGCGCTGCGCTTGCCCGGCCTACGGGCTGGTGCGGTCTGTTTGCCGGTGGCGCTGCGCTTGCCCGGCCTACGGGCTGGTGTGGGTTTTGTAGGCCCGGTAAGCGAAGCGCCACCGGGCATGAGGCTGGCACTTACTTCAACAGCTGCTGCGCATGGAAGCGCAGATGATCTTCAATAAACGACGCAATGAAATAATAGCTGTGATCGTACCCCGGCTGGATACGTAACGTCAGCGGCCAGGCTTTTTGCCGTGCCGCTTCCGCCAGTACGGCTGGCTGGAGCTGGGTCGCCAGGAACTGATCGGCATCGCCCTGATCGATAAGCGTCGGGATCGCCTGTTCCGGCTGGCTGTTCAGCATCAGAGCGCAGCTGTCCCACGCCTGCCAATTTGCAGCATCCTCACCCAGATAGTGGCTAAAGGCTTTCTGCCCCCACGGCACCTGCGTCGGGTTGACGATTGGCGCAAACGCCGAGACGCTGACATATTTACCCGGGTTTTTCAGCGCCATCACCAGCGCACCGTGACCGCCCATCGAATGGCCGCTGATGGCACAGCGATCGGCTACCGCAAACTCCGCCTGGATCAGCGCCGGTAGCTCGTCGCGCAGATAATCATACATCCGGTAATGACGCGCCCACGGCTGCTGGGTGGCGTTCAGGTAGAACCCGGCGCCTTTGCCCAGGTCATACCCGGCATCGTCCGCCACGTCGCCGCCGCGCGGGCTGGTATCCGGCATCACCAGGGCGATCCCCAGTTCGGCCGCTACGCGCTGGGCGCCCGCTTTGGTGGTGAAGTTCTCGTCATTGCAGGTCAGGCCGGAGAGCCAGTAAAGCACCGGCGGTTTCGCCCCGTCGGTCGCCGGAGGAAGAAAAATGCTGAACGTCATCGCGCAGTTCAGCACCGTGGAGTCGTGACGCCAGCGCTGCTGTCGACCTTCAAAACAGTGGTGCTCTTCGAGCAGTTCCATGCAGGGCTCCTTCAGGAAGGTGAGATCGGGATTGAAAGCCATAATACAGATTATTCAGTAACGTGTGAGCAACTTTCACTTCCGCATTCGCCTCATATCCTGCATCATGAATTTACGAAACTTTAACAATCGGGGTGGTCATGGCGCTGCGTATCGCGCTCAGCGGATTTGTGGTTCTGGTGGTGGCGATGGGAATAGGGCGCTTTGCCTTTACGCCCCAGGTGCCGCTGATGATTACGGCAGGGGAGCTCACCCTGACCAGCGCCGGGCTGGTGGCGGCGATGAACTACCTCGGCTATCTGGTGGGTGCATGGGATGCCATGCGCGCGCACCGCTTCGTTGAAGGACGTTTATGGCTGGGGATCGGGGGCGCAGTGGCGCTGACGCTGCTCTCCGCCGTGGCGGATAATGCGGTGATCCACGGGCTGCTGCGCTTTGTGATTGGCTGCATGAGCGGCTGGTCGATGGTGCTGGTCGCCGCCTGGACCAACGAGCGGCTGGCCCATTATGGCAAGCCGGGCCTGAGTGCCGCGGTGTTTGCCGGGCCGGGGGCGGGGATCGCCTTAAGCGGTCTGCTGGCGGTCTGGATCCAGGCGCAGGCGCTCTCCGCCAGCGCCGCCTGGCAAATCTACGGCCTGCTGGCGCTGGTGCTCGTCGCGCTGGTGGCCCGCTACCTGCCGCGAGCCGGACAGCTGCATCGTCCGGGCACCACGCCGGAGCCGCTGACGCTAACCCGCGATCTGCGTCGTCTGGTCTGGAGCTACAGCCTCGCCGGGTTTGGCTACATCCTCCCGGCGACCTTTCTGTCGCAGATGGCGGCGCTGCGCTTTCCCGGTAGCGCCTTTGCCCAGTTTGTCTGGCCGGTTTTTGGTGTCGCTTCGATGGTGGGGATTGCCCTCAGCATCGCCCTGCGCCACGTCGCGTCGACCCATCGTCGGCTGGCGATCGTGCTCTGGTTGCAGGCGGTAGGGGTGATTGCCGCCTGGCTGATGCCGGGGATGGCTGGGCTGGTGACCGGTGCGCTGCTGGTCGGCGGCGGATTTTTATGTGCGGTGCAGCTCTCGTTGCTCTATGGGCGTGAACTGGCACCGAATCATACGCGTTACATGGCCGGATTACTGACGACCGGCTATGCCATCGGGCAGCTAATTGGCCCGATGACATCGGCACTGTCGAGCTGGCTTACCCATCAGCTTGAGCCTGCGCTGGGCCTTGCCGGTATCGCATTGTTTGTTGCGGGTGGACTGGTCTGGCAGCGTCAGGTTGAAAGGTAACGACAATTGGAATAATTATCGCGGTGAATACTGGATTATGCTCGCCGCCTCGCGCACAATGAGTGCACATTTTGCCCCACGGAGGGCAGAAGAGCGCCACACCTGCAGGAGAAAAGAATGTCATCAATGAGTAAAGAAGCTGCCCTCGTCCATGAAGCGCTGGTAGCACACGGCCTTGAAACGCCGCTGCGCCCACCGGTTCAGGAGATGGACAACGAAACACGTAAAAGTCTTATTTCCGGGCACATGACCGAAATCATGCAGCTGCTCAATCTCGATCTGAGTGATGACAGTCTGATGGAGACGCCGCGTCGCATCGCCAAAATGTATGTCGATGAGATTTTCTCCGGGCTTGATTACGCCAATTTCCCGAAAATTACCGTCATTGAAAACAAAATGAAGGTCGATGAGATGGTGACGGTGCGCGATATCACCCTGACCAGCACCTGCGAGCATCACTTTGTGACCATCGACGGTAAAGCGACCGTGGCCTATATCCCGAAAGACGCGGTGATTGGCCTGTCCAAAATCAACCGTATCGTACAGTTCTTTGCCCAGCGTCCGCAGGTGCAGGAGCGTTTAACCCAGCAGATCCTCATCGCGCTGCAAACGCTGCTGGGCACCAACAACGTGGCGGTATCGATTGATGCGGTACACTACTGCGTGAAAGCGCGTGGCATTCGTGATGCGACCAGCGCCACCACTACCACCTCGCTGGGCGGCCTGTTCAAATCGAGCCAGAATACCCGCCAGGAGTTCCTGCGCGCCGTCCGTCACGTTAGCTAATCGTCAGGGCAGGGTACATGGAAAGAAATGTCACGCTGGATTTCGTTCGTGGCGTCGCGATTCTGGGTATTCTGCTTCTGAATATAAGCGCCTTCGGTTTGCCGAAGGCCGCTTACCTCAATCCCGCCTGGTATGGTGATATCACTCTCCGCGACGCCTGGACATGGGCAATACTGGATCTCTTTGCTCAGGTCAAATTCCTCACCCTGTTTGCGCTGCTGTTCGGGGCAGGTCTTCAGCTGTTACTGAAACGTGGTAAACGCTGGATCCAGGCCCGGCTCTCTCTGCTGGTGCTGTTCGGGTTTATTCATGGGCTGCTGTTCTGGGATGGCGACATTCTGCTGGCCTATGGGCTGGTAGGGCTGATCTGCTGGCGCATCATCCGCGACGCACATGATGTCAAAAATCTCTTCAATACCGGCGTGGTGCTGTTTCTTATCGGCGTGGCTATATTGCTGCTGCTGGGGGTTATCTCCGGCGGCTCGACCAACCGCTCCTGGGTGCCGGATGCGGCGAACCTGCAATATGAGCAGTACTGGAAGCTGGGCGGTGGACTGGAAGCCATCAGCAACCGGGCGGATATGATCGGCAACAGCTTACTGGCGCTCGGCGCACAGTATGGCTGGCAGCTGGCGGGGATGATGCTGATCGGCGCCGCGCTGATGCGTACCGGCTGGCTGAAGGGCGAGTTCAGCCCGCGCCACTATCGCCGTACCGGGATGTGGCTGGTGCTGGTGGGGCTGGCGATCAACCTTCCGGCGGTGATCGCCCAGTGGTATCTGCACTGGGATTATCGCTGGTGCGCATTCCTGTTGCAGGCGCCGCGTGAGCTGAGCGCGCCGTTTCAGACGATTGGTTATGCCGCGCTCATCTATGGTTACTGGCCGCAGCTCTGTCGTTTCAGGCTGGTGACGGCGGTGGCCTGCGTGGGGCGCATGGCGCTCAGCAACTATATTTTACAGACGCTGATCTGTACCACCCTGTTCTATCAGCTTGGCTTATTTATGAAGTTCGACCGGCTACAGCTGCTGGGCATTGTCCTGCCGGTGTGGCTGGTTAATATTCTATTCTCCGTCCTCTGGCTGCGCCATTTCCGTCAGGGGCCGCTGGAATGGGTATGGCGACAATTGACCATACGTGCGTCAGGCGTTTCATCAAGCCATACATCCGGATAACGATCTGGATCACAATCATTAACAAAACGGATGTAACCGTTTTCATCCTTGTGACCTTCTTCACGTAGTCCTCGCCTTGTCGCTGCCAGAATAGGCACCTTGCTAAACACAGGGGGTGTCTGTGAGTCGCTGCAATCTAAATAAGGGTGGTGAATATGATCACCATTCGTGACGTCGCGCGTCAGGCGGGCGTTTCTGTCGCCACCGTTTCCCGGGTTCTTAACAATAGCGCACTGGTCAGCCCGGAGACGCGTGAATGCGTGATGAAAGCCGTCACGGCGCTGGGCTACCGGCCTAATGCGAACGCCCAGGCGCTGGCGACCCAGGTCAGCGACACCATCGGTGTGGTGGTGATGGACGTGTCAGATGCGTTCTTTGGCGCGCTGGTGAAAGCCGTCGATATGGTGGCGCAGGAGCACCAGAAAAACGTGCTGATCGGCAACAGCTATCACGAGGCGGAAAAAGAGCGCAACGCCATTGAGGTGCTGATTCGTCAACGCTGTAACGCATTGATCGTGCACTCAAAAGCTTTAAGCGATGAGGAACTTTCCGCGCTGATGGAGCAGATCCCCGGCATGGTGCTCATTAACCGCATCGTTCCCGGCTATGCCCACCGCTGCGTCTGCCTCGATAACGTCAGCGGAGCGATGATGGCTACGCGGATGCTAATGAACAACGGGCATCAGCGTATCGGCTATCTGGCCTCCAGCCATCGCATCGAGGACGACGATATGCGCCGGGAAGGCTGGCAGAAAGCCTTGCTGGAACAGGGGATTACGGGGTCGGAAAGCTGGATCGGCACCGGCGCTCCGGACATGCAGGGCGGAGAGGCAGCGATGGTGGAGCTGCTCGGGCGCAACCTGCAGCTGACCGCGGTCTTTGCCTACAACGACAGCATGGCGGCGGGCGCACTCACGGCGCTGAAAGACAACGGCATTGCGGTGCCGCAGCATCTGTCATTGATTGGTTTTGATGATATACCGATTGCCCGTTACACGGACCCTCAGCTGACGACGGTTCGCTACCCCATCGCCTCCATGGCCCGGCTGGCCACAGAGCTGGCATTACAGGGGGCCGCCGGGAAGCTGGATATCAATGCAACACACTGTTTCATGCCAACTTTAGTGCGTCGCCACTCCGTTGCCATTCGGCAAACTGTGGTGCCGATCACTAACTAATAATTCGCCGTGATGTAACCGTTTTCAATTTGTGAGTAAATTCACAGTAACTTAACAATGCGCTGTCTATGATGTCAGCGTTTTAGCAACTGAAACGCTATGTAACGGTGATTAATCACTTTGACCATAGCTGAGGTCCGTTAAACATCCAAAAAAACGCATTCTGGAGCGTTACCGACCAAGGAAGATAGAAATTTTATAAGTGGACTTCGGCCGGCAGTAACGTTTCTTTAACATGTGCCCGCCGAGCGTTATTCACACGAACTACCCTGCATAAAAATCGGAGATATCATGAATAAGAAGGTGTTGACTCTGTCTGCTGTTATGGCAAGCATGCTTTTCGGTGCCGCCGCGCACGCTGCAGATAGCCGTATTGGTGTGACTATCTATAAGTATGACGACAACTTCATGTCCGTTGTGCGTAAGGCAATCGAGAAAGAGGGTACAGGCGCACCAGACGTACAGCTGTTGATGAATGACTCCCAGAATGACCAGTCCAAACAGAACGACCAGATCGACGTTCTGCTGGCGAAAGGCGTAAAAGCTCTGGCAATCAACCTGGTTGACCCGGCAGCAGCAGGCACTGTTATTGAAAAAGCACGCGGCCAGAACGTGCCGGTTGTGTTCTTCAACAAAGAACCTTCCCGCAAAGCGCTGGATAGCTATGACAAAGCCTTCTACGTCGGTACCGACTCCAAAGAATCCGGCATTATTCAGGGCGACCTGATTGCCAAACACTGGGCCGCTAACCCGAACTGGGATCTGAACAAAGACGGTCAGGTACAGTTCGTACTGCTGAAAGGCGAGCCGGGCCACCCGGACGCTGAAGCACGTACCACTTACGTTATCAAAGAGCTGAACGACAAGGGTCTGAAAACCCAGCAGCTGGCTTTAGATACCGCAATGTGGGATACCGCTCAGGCGAAAGACAAGATGGACGCATGGCTGTCCGGCCCGAACGCGAACAAAATTGAAGTGGTTATCGCCAACAACGACGCGATGGCAATGGGTGCGGTAGAAGCTCTGAAAGCACACAACAAATCCTCTATCCCGGTATTTGGTGTGGACGCCCTGCCTGAAGCGCTGGCACTGGTTAAATCTGGCGCAATGGCGGGTACCGTACTGAACGATGCAAACAACCAGGCGAAAGCCACCTTCGATCTGGCGAAAAACCTGGCTGAAGGCAAAGGCGCGGCTGACGGTACTAACTGGAAAATTGACAACAAAGTTGTTCGTGTACCGTACGTTGGCGTAGATCAGGAAAACCTGGCGCAGTTCACCGGTAAATAAGTTATAGCATTCCACTGGGCGCAGTTTCTGCGCCCTTTTATCACGCGACGCGAGGCCGAGAAGGTATAATTATGGTCAGCACAACGACTCAGTCGTCCGGTGAATACTTGTTGGAAATGAGCGGTATCAACAAGTCTTTTCCCGGTGTTAAAGCACTGGATAATGTTAATTTAAAAGTACGGCCTCACTCCATTCACGCCTTAATGGGTGAAAACGGTGCGGGTAAATCAACATTATTGAAATGCTTATTTGGGATCTATCAAAAAGATTCTGGCAGCATTCTTTTTCAGGGGAAAGAGATCGATTTCCATTCCGCCAAAGAGGCGCTGGAAAACGGAATTTCTATGGTTCACCAGGAGCTTAACCTGGTACTTCAGCGTTCTGTTATGGACAATATGTGGCTGGGTCGTTATCCGACCAAAGGCGTATTTGTTGATCAGGACAAAATGTATCGCGACACCAAAGCTATTTTTGATGAACTGGATATTGATATCGATCCGCGGGCGCGCGTCGGTACATTGTCTGTTTCACAAATGCAGATGATCGAAATTGCCAAGGCCTTCTCCTATAACGCCAAAATCGTGATTATGGACGAGCCTACCTCTTCATTAACGGAGAAAGAGGTGAACCACCTGTTCACCATTATCCGTAAACTGAAAGATCGCGGTTGCGGCATCGTTTATATCTCTCACAAAATGGAAGAGATCTTCCAGCTTTGTGATGAAATCACCGTGCTTCGCGACGGGCAGTGGATCGCCACCCAGTCACTGGAAGGGCTGGACATGGACAAGATCATCGCCATGATGGTTGGCCGCTCCCTGAACCAGCGCTTCCCGAACAAAGAGAACAAGCCGGGCGAAGTGATTCTGGAAGTGCGCAACCTGACTTCACTGCGTCAGCCTTCCATTCGCGATGTTTCCTTCGATCTGCATAAAGGGGAGATCCTCGGGATTGCCGGTCTGGTGGGCGCCAAGCGTACCGATATCGTCGAAACGCTGTTTGGTATCCGCGAGAAATCCGCCGGGACCATTACCCTGCACGGTAAAAAGATTAATAACCATAACGCCAACGAAGCTATTAACCACGGCTTTGCGCTGGTTACCGAAGAGCGTCGCTCGACCGGTATTTATGCCTATCTGGATATTAACTTTAACTCCTTAATTTCTAATATTCATAATTATAAAAATAAAATCGGTTTGTTGGATAATTCCCGCATGAAGAGCGATACCCAGTGGGTGATTGACTCCATGCGCGTAAAAACCCCTGGACACCGCACGCAAATTGGCTCGCTTTCCGGTGGTAACCAGCAAAAGGTTATTATTGGACGCTGGTTGTTAACCCAGCCAGAAATTCTGATGCTGGATGAACCAACCCGCGGTATCGACGTTGGTGCAAAATTTGAAATTTATCAGCTGATTGCTGAATTAGCTAAGAAAGATAAAGGGATTATTATTATTTCTTCCGAAATGCCGGAATTGTTAGGGATCACAGATCGTATTCTGGTTATGAGCAATGGTCTCGTTGCCGGAATTGTTGACACCAAAACGACAACGCAAAACGAAATTTTGCGTCTTGCGTCTTTGCACCTTTAAGATCAGGGGCTCCTCATGAGTGCGTTAAATAAGAAAAGTTTTCTTACTTATCTGAAAGAAGGCGGTATTTACGTTGTTCTTTTAGTCTTACTGGCCATTATTATTTTCCAGGATCCGACTTTCTTAAGTCTGCTGAACTTAAGTAACATTCTGACCCAGTCTTCGGTGCGTATTATTATCGCCCTCGGCGTGGCAGGTCTTATTGTCACCCAGGGTACTGACCTGTCAGCTGGCCGTCAGGTTGGTCTGGCGGCGGTTGTTGCGGCAACGCTTCTGCAGTCGATGGAAAACGCCAACAAGGTCTTCCCGGAAATGGCAACCATGCCCATTTTCCTGGTGATCCTGATTGTCTGTGCCATTGGCGCGGTCATCGGTCTGATTAACGGCATCATCATTGCGTACCTGAACGTAACGCCGTTTATCACCACCCTGGGTACCATGATCATCGTTTACGGTATTAACTCCCTGTACTACGACTTCGTGGGCGCATCACCGATTTCCGGTTTCGACAGTGGTTTCTCGACCTTTACGCAGGGCTTTATCGCGATGGGCAGTTTCCGCCTCTCCTACATCACCTTCTACGCGCTGATTGCCGTGGCGTTCGTCTGGGTGCTGTGGAACAAAACCCGCTTCGGTAAGAACATCTTCGCTATCGGGGGTAACCCGGAAGCGGCAAAAGTCTCTGGTGTTAACGTGGCGCTGAACCTGCTGGTTATCTATGCCCTGTCGGGCGTATTCTACGCCTTCGGTGGTCTGCTGGAAGCGGGCCGTATCGGCTCTGCCACCAACAACCTCGGCTTTATGTATGAGCTGGATGCCATCGCCGCGTGCGTCGTGGGTGGCGTGTCGTTCAGTGGTGGTGTGGGTACCGTGCTGGGTGTGGTAACCGGTGTGATCATCTTCACCGTTATCAACTACGGCCTGACCTATATCGGCGTCAACCCGTACTGGCAGTACATTATCAAGGGCGCCATCATTATCTTTGCGGTAGCGCTGGACTCCCTGAAGTACGCGCGTAAGAAGTAAGATCTCGTTTAGCAAAAAACCCGCCTTGTGCGGGTTTTTTTATGCCCGGCGGCGCTGCGCTTGCGCGGGCCTACGGGGTTTTGTAGGCCGGGTAAGGCGAAGCCGCCACCCGGCGGGGGTTACTTCTTCTTCTGCATCTCAAGCAGCTGTTCTGGCGTGACCGCCGGATAACCCTGGGCATCGGCCGGGACTTCCGTCATCGTCGGGATCGGCACCAGCGGGCCTAAGAAGCGCGGTTCGCGTTTAAAGATGTAGAGATCCGCCAGCGCCCCCAGACGTGCGCCAAACTCGCGTACCCGCACGGTGAGCATATCTTTTGGCGATGGAACGGCATAACACTGGGCCTGAATGCCCATATGCAGGGCGATAAACAGCGCGCGTTCGCAGTGGAAGCGCTGGGTAATGATAATGAAATCGTTGGTATCAAATACCTTACGGGTGCGAACTATCGAATCGAGGGTTCTGAAACCGGCGTAGTCGAGCACGATATCGGCCGGATCAACCCCTGCGGCAATCAAATCCTTACGCATGGTGACCGGCTCGTTATAGCTCTGGAGCGCGTTGTCACCGCTCAGCAGCAGATAATTCACTTTGCCGCTGTTATAGGCGTTGAGCGCCCCCTGAATGCGGTAACGGTAATACTGGTTGATCACCCCGGTGCGGTAATACTTGGCGGTGCCCAGCACTACGCCGACCTGACGGTAGGGCAGATCCTGAAGGTCATCAAAGATATAAGGAGCCGTTTTCCAGCTCATCCAGCGGTCGAGGCCCAGCGCAGTCAACAGCACGATGCCGATCAGGACAACCAGGCTGTAAAACACGCGCTTTAACATACAGATGACTCTTACCAAAGGTGAAATTTCACTCAGGCTACTTTACCCGTCTGGTAAGCGCAAGAAAGGGCGATTTAATTGGAGGGATTTTCATCAGTTGTGCGGGCATGGCTGCCCGCATCATACGCTTAGCCCAGCAGGACACGATCAATGTTGCTACAACCCAGCGCCCGCAGCGTGGCCGCAGTGGCATCCCACTGGATCAGCGATGCATCGGCTTTCTCCGCCAGAATGGCGCGCTGGATATCCGGGTAGTCATAACCGTTTAGGCTGAGCAGGTTCAGCGCACCCTGTAACGGCGGCAGCGTCGGGTTAAAGGCGGCGTTTTCGGCATAGCTGCCGGTAAAGATTCGCCCGTCACGACACTCCAGCGCCACGCCGCTCGGCGCGTTGCTGTATGGCGCGTGTGCTTTATTGGCGGCAAGGATAGCTGCCTGGCTCAGTTCATCTCCGCTCACGGCATAACCGTGATCCTGCTCGTCCATCAGCAGTGATTTGATCTCTAGATCTTTCGGTCCGAAGGCATCGGGCAGATAATCCGCCAGCGTATGCTGGGCGCGGCCCGGCAGGTTGATGCGCAGCGCTAATCCGCTGTTGAGTTCGTTCATAAACTGACGGCAGTGGCCGCACGGGGTGTAGTTGACGGTGATCGCCTCCAGGGCTTGTTCGCCGCGCAGCCAGGCGTGACTGATGGCACTCTGTTCCGCATGAACGGTCTGCTGCATGGTAGCGCCGAGAAACTCCATATTGCCGCCGAAGTACCAGGTGCCACTCACGCCCCGGGCAATGGCGCCGACGTTGAAATGGGAAAGATCGGCGCGGGCGCAGGCCGCTGCCAGCGGCAGAAGCGCAAAGGCCAGCGCGTCATCATCCAGATCCGTGGCACGTTTCAGTGCGGCGACCTGTTCAGCCGTCAGCAGGGCGGGGAAGTGTGCATCCGCCAGAACCGGGGCCAGGGCTGACTGCAAATTCTCTGCTAGCTCGGCAAAAGCTGATTGAAAACGTGGATGCATGGCGTTGCCTCATAAAGGTTAATGGATCGGTAGTGTACGGAGCCGCTGGGGCTTTATATGTGACTTAGATCTCATTATGTATGCAACTTATGAAACTCAGATTAAAAATGCGCGACGCGTCGCAAATTTTAGCCCACCACAGCCAGAATTATCGGGAACAGGAAAGGTGCGATCAGCGAGGTCAAAATCCCGCAGATCACCAGCGCCAGCGAACTGAAGGCACCTTCCTGATAATCCAGCTCCGCACAGCGGGCGGTGCCGAGGGCGTGTGAGGCGGTGCCCATCGCCAGCCCACGGGCAGATTTGGTGCGAATGCGCATGGCATTCAGCAGCGTGTGGCCTAACACCGCACCCAGAATACCGACATAAATGACGCACACGGCGCTGATCGCCGGAATGCCGCCGAGGCTGCCGCCCACCGCCATTGCAATCGGCGTGGTCACCGATTTGGGCAGAATGGAGGCGGCAATTTCGGGTGTCGCCCCCATCAGCAACGCCACCGAGGTGCCGGTGATCATCGCCACCACGCTCCCGGCGAGACAGATGGTAATAATCGATTTCCAGCGGGCGCGGATCTGGTGCAGTTGCTCATAAAGCGGAAACGCCAGCGCGACCACCGCAGGCTGGAGCAGATCGTTGAGAACTTTGCTGCCCTGGAAATAGTGAGCGTAAGGGATGCCGGTTAACAGCAGGAAAGGGATGATCACCACCATCGCTACCAGCAGGGGATTAAGAAGAGGAAACTTCAGGCGCACCGCCAGCTTGCGGGCGGCGAAGAAGACCGCCACGGTGAGCGGCAACGACCACCAGATATTCGCCATCATTTTTTCTCTCCTTTCTGTCCAATCACTTTGCGCTCCCCGTGCGCCAGATGGGTGCTCCAGCTCACCACTAAAAACACCACCAGCGTACTGATCGTGCAGGAGACGAAGATCGGGCCAAACTGCGCGCTCAGCAGATCGTAATACTGCATCACGCCCACACCGATGGGGACGAACAGAAGGGCCATATAGCGGATCAGGACCGAGCAGCCTGGCTTGACCCAGTTTGCCGGAAGGATCTGCAAGGCAAGCAGCACAAACAGGATCAGCATGCCGATAATACTGCCGGGAATGGCGATCGGCAGCAGGGAGGCGAGAAAAATACCTGCATAGAGGCAGGCATAAATAAGGATGAAGGCGCGCAGGTATTGCCAGACAACGATCAGTGATTTATTCATGGTGGAAGCCCTTAATGGAACGCATTCATCATACAATTAAAACCGGAAACGTGCTACGGATCACATCATGACTTTTGAGCATACCAGACATTCCCATTCGGAACCTCGGGCATTCCCCCAGCCAGAAGGGTAAAAACATTATAAATCAGCCCGGTTCCACGAGCCCTGAAACAGGGCTTTCCACCGTTACACAGAGCAGATACCATAGCGCCTCTTTTTTTACGGATATTGATATGCGTGTATTACTGGCACCGATGGAAGGCGTGCTCGATTCGCTGGTGCGCGAGCTGCTGACTGACGTTAACGATTATGATCTCTGCATCACCGAATTCCTGCGGGTGGTGGATATGTTGTTGCCGGTAAAATCGTTTTACAGACTCTGTCCGGAGCTGCATCGCCAGAGCCGCACCGCCTCCGGTACGCTGGTGCGCGTCCAGCTTCTGGGACAATACCCCGAATGGCTGGCAGAAAACGCCGCGCGTGCCGTCGAGCTGGGCTCCTGGGGCGTGGATCTTAACTGCGGCTGTCCGTCGAAAATGGTCAACGGCAGCGGCGGCGGCGCCACGCTGCTGAAAGATCCCGAGCTTATCTACCGTGGCGCAAAAGCGATGCGCGAGGCGGTGCCCTCGCATCTGCCGGTGACCGTGAAGGTACGCCTCGGCTGGGACAGCGGCGACAGGCAGTTTGAAATTGCCGACGCCGTGCAGCAGGCGGGGGCGACCGAGCTGGTGGTTCACGGGCGCACCAAAGAAGATGGTTACAAAGCCGAACGCATTAACTGGCAGGCTATCGGCGAGATCCGTAAGCGGCTGACTATCCCGGTGGTGGCCAATGGCGAAATCTGGGATCGCGAAAGCGCGCTGGCCTGCATGCAGGAGACCGGCTGCAATGCCATTATGATCGGGCGCGGGGCGCTCAACGTGCCCAACCTCAGCCGGGTGATTAAATACAACGAGCCGCGTATGCCATGGCCGGAGGTGGTGACGCTGCTGAAGAAGTACTCCCGCCTCGAAAAGCAGGGCGACACCGGCCTGTACCACGTGGCGCGCATCAAGCAGTGGTTGAGCTACCTGCGTAAAGAGTACGACGAGGCCCTGGATCTGTTTCAGGAGATCCGCGCTCTGCAATCTTCAGCGGAGATTGCCCGGGTCATACAGTCAAAATAGGCCAACATCGATCTGCATCACGTTTTTCAGCGGGACGCATTGAGGCGCAGCGCGAAACTGGTAAAGTGCGCTAACTGGATTGTTACTGCTGCGGCAGGCAAAACCTGATTATCTGGCATCTGCCGGATAATCAGGTTTTTTTGTTTCTGGGGCATGGAATGAAGATTGCCAAAATACTGAATAACAATGTGGTGGTTGTTCTGGATGAACAGGGGCGTGAGCAGGTGGTGATGGGCCGTGGGCTGGCCTTTCAAAAGCACCCTGGCGACAGTGTCCCGAAAGAGAACATCGAGAAAGTGTTTGCCCTGCAAAGCGACGAGCTGGTGCAGCGGCTGGGGGAGTTACTCAGCCAGATCCCGCTGGAAGTGATGACCACCTGCGACCGCATTATCGGGCTGGCGGCGCAGCGGCTGGGGAAACTGCAGGAGAGTTTGTACATCACCTTAACCGACCACTGCTACTTTGCGATTGAGCGGCAGAAGAAGGGGCTGGCGATCAAAAACGTGCTGCTGTGGGACATTAAGCGGCTCTATCCGAAAGAGTTTGAGCTGGGCCAGCAGGCCCGGGCCATCATCGCCAAACGGCTGGATGTCGAGCTGGGCGAAGATGAAGCCGGGTTTATCGCGCTGCATCTGGTAACTGCCCAGCTGCACAGCGAGATGCCGGAGGTCATGCACGTCACCCGGGTGATGCAGGAGATCCTGCAGCTGGTGAAATACAGCTTACAGCTGGAGTATGACGAGGAGTCGCTCAGCTATCAGCGCTTCGTCACCCATCTGAAGTTCTTCGCCCAGCGGATGCTGACCCGCACCGTAGTGGCGGATGATGATGCCACGCTGCATTCGGCGGTAAAAGAGAACTACGTCAAAGCCTGGGTGTGCGCCGAGAAGATTGCCCGGCATCTGCAAAAGAGTTATCAGCGCGAGCTGACCACAGAAGAGATTATGTTTCTCACCATTCATATTGAGCGCGTGAGAAAAGAGGGGCGCTAAGCCCCCCACAAACGGATTGTTACTGCGTTACGCAGGCAAAACCTGAGCGCGGCGCCCGAAAGGGTGTCGTTCTCGGGTTTTTTTATTTTTACGACTCAGTCAAACCCTGCCTGCGGGCAGTGAAAAAGGAAACAGAGATGGAATATCAAGCACTGGCGAAGGATATTCTCGGCCACGTTGGCGGCAAGGAGAATATTGTCAGCCTGGTTCATTGCGCTACCCGGCTGCGTTTTAAACTGAAAGACGCTCAGCATGCCGATGCCGAAGGGCTGAAGAAAAATCCAGGCGTGATCATGGTGGTTGAAAGCGGCGGCCAGTTCCAGGTGGTGATTGGCAACCACGTCCACGACGTCTGGCAGGCGGTATGCCAGGAGGCGGGGCTGGCTGACGACGCGCCCGCCGCAGAGATTAAAGGCGAAAAAACCAGCCTCGGCGGCCAGCTTATCGACATCGTCTCCGGCATTTTTACCCCCTTTATCGGCGTCCTCGCCGCGTCGGGGATCCTGAAGGGGATCCTGGCGCTGGCGGTGGTGTGCGGCTGGCTGACCACCGACAGCGGCACCTACAAAATCTGGTTTGCTACCAGTGACGCGCTGTTCTTCTTCTTCCCGCTGGTGCTGGGCTACACCGCCGGGAAAAAGTTTGGTGGCAACCCCTTTATCACCATGGTGATTGGCGGGGCGCTGGTGCATCCGACCATGATTCAGGCCTTTGAGGCCAGCCAGCAGGCGGGCGCGGCGGCCAATGCCTTCCTCGCCATTCGGGTGACCTGGTTCAACTACAGCTCGTCGGTCATTCCGATCATTCTCGCCGCCTGGGTCAGCTGCTGGCTGGAGAAGCAGGGCAACAAGTGCCTGCCGTCGGCGATGAAAAATTTCTTCACCCCGCTGATCTGCTTAGGTCTGACGGTGCCGCTGACCTTCCTGGTCATTGGCCCGGTTGCCACCTGGCTCAGCCAGATGCTGGCGAACAGCTATCAGTGGATCTACGTGCTTGCTCCCTGGCTGGCTGGCGCGGCGATGGGCGCGGTCTGGCAGGTCTGCGTCATCTTCGGCCTGCACTGGGGGCTGGTGCCGCTGATGATCAATAACCTCGCCGTGCTGGGTCACGACTCCATGCTGCCAATGTTACTCCCGGCGGTGATGGGCCAGGTGGGGGCCGCGTCTGGCGTCTTCCTGCGAACCCGCGATACACGGCTGAAAATGCTGGCGGGCTCCTCAGTCACGGCGGGGATTTTCGGTATCACCGAGCCGGCGGTTTATGGCGTGAATCTGCCCCTGCGCCGTCCCTTTATCTTTGGCTGCGTGGCGGGGGCGGTCGGCGGCGCGATTGTCGGTTTCGCCGATACCCATGTCTACTCTTTTGGCTTCGGCAATATCTTCACCATCGCACAGATGATCCCGCCGGGCGGGGTGGATGCCACGCTCTGGGGCGGGATTGCGGGTATGGTGGTGGCGCTGGTGCTGAGCTGCGTCCTGACCCTGATTGCCGGCATGCCCGCCAGCCCGGCCACTGCCCCGGTGACGGCGAACGTCGATGAAGGCACGGTGCTCTCGCCGATGCGTGGCACAGTGCTGGCACTGGATCAGGTGCCGGACGCCACTTTTGCCAGCGGCCTGCTCGGTCAGGGCGCGGCGATCATTCCTGCTGATAATAAAGTCATTGCCCCTTTTGCCGGGGAGGTGGCCTCGATATTTGCCACTAAACATGCCATCGGCCTGCTGAGCGACAGCGGCATCGAGGTGCTGATCCACGTCGGGATCGATACCGTGAAGCTCGACGGCAAGCCGTTTACCGCCCACGTGAAGGTGGGTGACAAAATACAGCCTGGCGATCTGCTGCTGGAGTTTGACCGCCAGGCCATCCTCGATGCCGGATACGATCTGGCGACCCCGATTATTATCAGCAACAGCGACGACTACCGTGCTGTCGAGACCGTGGCGGCGACCGCCGTCGAGGCCGGCGCGCCGTTGCTTTGCGTAAGCCATCAATAACAGGAGAACCGAATGAAAACTTTCCCGGACGATTTCTTATGGGGCGGCGCGGTTGCCGCGAATCAGGTAGAAGGCGCTTATCTGGACGATGGCAAAGGATTGTCCACCTCTGACGTACAGCCCCAGGGGGTGTTTGGCCCGGTGGTGGAGCGCGTGGCGGGCGACAGCGGTATCAAAGACGTGGCGATCGATTTCTATCATCGCTACCCGGAGGACATCAGACTGTTTGCCGAAATGGGCTTCAGCTGCCTGCGCGTCTCCATTGCCTGGACGCGTATCTTCCCGAACGGCGATGAACAGCAGCCGAACGAGGCCGGACTGGCTTTCTACGACAAACTGTTTGACGAGCTGGCGGCCCACAACATCACCCCGCTGGTGACCCTTTCGCACTACGAGATGCCGTGGGGGCTGGTGAAGCAGTACGGCGGCTGGGGGAGCCGCCAGACGATCGGGTTCTTCGAGCGTTATGCCCGCACCGTTTTCACTCGCTATCAGCACAAGGTAAAGCTGTGGCTCACCTTTAACGAAATCAATATGTCCCTGCACGCGCCGATGACCGGTGTCGGCCTGCCGGAAACCAGCAGCAAGGCGGAGGTCTATCAGGCGATCCATCATCAGCTGGTGGCGAGCGCGCTGGCGGTAAAAGCCTGCCACGAGATCATCCCGGATGCCAAAATCGGCAACATGCTGCTGGGCGGCCTGGTCTATCCGCTGACCTGCAAGCCGGACGACGTGCAGGAAGCCCTGCAGGAAAACCGCGCCTGGCAGTTCTTCGGCGACGTGCAGTGCCGCGGGGCGTACCCGGGCTATATGCTGCGCTTCTTCCGCGATCACGGCATCACGCTTGACGTCACGGAGGCCGATCGCGAGGCGCTGAAAACGACCATCGACTTTATCTCCTTCAGCTACTACATGACCGGCTGTGTCACTACCGATGAAGAACTGAACCAGCAGGCGCGCGGCAACATCCTCAGCATGGTGCCTAACCCGCATCTGGCAAGCTCGGAGTGGGGCTGGCAGATTGACCCGGTTGGCCTGCGTACCCTGCTGAACGTGCTCTGGGATCGCTATCAGAAGCCGCTGTTTATTGTTGAGAACGGCCTGGGGGCGAAGGACAAGCCGGACGCCGACGGCAGGGTGCAGGATGATTACCGCATCAGCTATCTCAACGACCACCTGGTGCAGGTGCGCGAGGCGATTGACGACGGCGTGGAAGTGATGGGCTACACCAGCTGGGGGCCGATCGATCTGGTGAGTGCTTCCAAAGCGGAGCTCTCAAAACGCTACGGCTTTATCTATGTCGATCGTGACGACAGCGGTGCCGGCACCCTGGCGCGCAGCCGCAAGAAGAGTTTTTACTGGTATCAGGAGGTGATTGCGACCAAAGGCGCTTCGCTGAAAGCCTGATGATTGCAATGGCGCCCGGCACGCCCCGGGCGCCTTTTCCAGGTATGTAAAGGTATGACAAATTGTGGATTGCCACCCATTCCTAAACAAAGGAGGCGAGGTGGGCGTATTTTGCCCCCTTCTTTATTGGGGTGAATAACGTGATGAAACGTTCGACTTTTTATTTCTGCTGCCTGCCTTTATCTCTGCTTCTGGTTGCCTGCGCGCCCGGCCACGATCCCGCTGCCTCGCTTAATCAACAGATCCCCGCTGCGAAAATCGATACCGGCCTGGCTGCCGGCCAGTGGCCTAAAGATAGCTGGTGGGAAGATTTTCACGATCCAGAATTAAATAAGCTGATTACCAAAGCCCTGGCCGATGCGCCGGATATGACCATTGCCCGTCAGCGCATCGCCCTTGCCGAAGCGCAGGCCAAAATGACCATGGCTGCCGATGGCCCGGAGGTTAATTTCTCTGCCGATGCAGAGCGCCAGAAGATGTCAGCCGAAGGGCTAATGGGCCCCTTCGCGATAACCGATCCGGCGGCCGGAACCACCGGCCCCTGGTATACCAACGGCACCTTTGGCCTGACCGCCGGCTGGGATCTGGATCTGTGGGGTAAAAACCGCGCCCAGGTGGAAGCCCGCATCGGGAAGGTCAATGCACAACAGGCGGAGCTGCAGCAGACCCGTCAACTGCTTGCCAGCAGCGTGGCGCGTCTTTACTGGGACTGGCAGACCCAGGCGGCCATCGGGCATCTCTTAACCGCCATCAAACAGGAGCAGCTCAAGATTATCGGTACCGACCGGGAGCTATACCAGCATGGCATTACCTCTTCCGTGGAAGGGGTGGAAACCGACATTAGCGCCAGTAAAACCGATGAGCGACTGGCGGAGGTGAAGGGGAAAATGAAAGCCATCGAGGCACGTCTGGCGGCGCTCACCAACTCCCCGACGGTGAAGCTCACCCCGCATGCCTTGCCCACTGTGGAGAGCAATCTGCCGTCGACCCTCGGCTATGAATTACTGGCTCGCCGCCCTGATTTACAGGAGGCGCACTGGTATATCGAAGCCTCCCTGCATGAGGTGGATGCGGCGAAAGCGGCCTTCTATCCCGACGTGAACCTGATGGCCTTCCTGCAACAGGATGCGCTGCACTTAAGCGATCTGTTCCGCTCCTCGGCGCAGCAGATGGGCGTCACCGCCGGTCTGACCTTGCCAATTTTTGACAGCGGACGCCTGAATGCGAATCTTGATATTGCCCAGGCGCAAAGCAATCTGTCGATTGCTCACTACAACAAAGCGGTGGTGGAGGCGGTCAATCAGGTGACCCGCTGCGCCAGCGACGTTGAAACGCTGATGGCAAAAAATAAACATCAGCAGCGCGTGGAAGCCGATGCCGCCCGGGTCGTGGCCCTGGCGCAGGCGCGTTTCAACGCCGGGATTGTCGCAGGCTCGCGCGTCAGCGAGGCCAGAATCCCAGCCCTGCAGGAACAACTCGCCGGGATTGCGCTGCAGGGGCAATACGTGGATGCCACCCTGCAACTCACCTCTGCGCTCGGCGGCGGCTATCACCACGGGTGAAAAGTGAGAAGTAACTATACTTATCTCTTTGTCTTCTTTTCTGGAGGTGAGTATGGGTTCAACCAATCGTGTGGCTATTGTAACGGCATCAGATTCGGGAATCGGCAAAACCACAGCGCTGATGCTGGCGGAGCGTGGGTTTGATATTGGCGTGACCTGGCACTCGGATGAAGAAGGGGCGATGAAAACCTGTCGCGAGATCGAGGCGCGCGGGCAGCGGGCAGAGGCCATCCATCTGGATCTCAGCCAACTGCCGGACGGGGCGAAAGCCATCGAGACGCTGATTGAACGTTTCGGCCGTCTTGACGTGCTGGTCAATAACGCCGGAGCGATGACCAAAGCGCCGTTTCTTGAGATGGAATATGACCAGTGGCGATCCATTTTTAGCGTCGATGTGGACGGGGCATTTCTCTGTTCGCAGATCGCCGCCCGGCAGATGGTGAAGCAGGGGGAGGGGGGACGTATCGTCAATATCACCTCGGTGCATGAACACACGCCGCTGCCGGAGGCCAGCGCTTACACCTCAGCCAAACACGCCCTCGGCGGCCTGACCAAGTCGATGGCGATGGAGCTGGTTCACCATAACATTCTGGTGAACGCCGTGGCGCCGGGCGCCATTGCCACCCCGATGAATGACATGGACGACAGCGAAGTGAAGCCCGGCTCTATGCCCAACATTCCACTGGCAAGGCCGGGGCATACCAAAGAGATTGCCAGCCTGGTCGCCTGGCTGTGTGACACCGACGCCAGCTACGCCACCGGACAGTCGTTTATCGTCGATGGGGGCTTTATGCTGGGCAATCCGCAGTTTAAACCGGAACAGTAATGCTTAGCTGCGATCCCGGCGTTTAAGCCACCAGCGCACCGCGAAAACCAGCACCAGCACCCCAATCAGCCAGATCCAGTGGCGCAGGTGCTGGTCCAGCGTGTGCAGCCAGGGCTCCAGCACTTCACCACCGACGTAGCCTAAAGTGGTGAAGATCAGCGCCCAGATGATGGCGCCCACAATGTTCAGCGGCAGAAAAATTTTTGGCGGCAGGTGACTGGCCCCAATCAGCAGCGGGCCGATGATGCGGAAACCGTACATAAAGCGGGTGCCGATCACGAAAAGGTAAGGGTGGCGCTGGATCAGCTGCTGGGCGCGGTTGATTTTCTTCTGATGGCGGGAAAAGCGCCGCAGGATCGCCGGGCCAAACCGGACGCCAAGCAGATAGAGTAGCTGATCGCCGATCATGCCCCCCAGCGCTACTGCGGCCACGACCAGGGGAAAACGCAGCAGCCCCTGATGCGCCGCCACGCCACCCAGTAGGGTGATAGTCTCGCCTTCCGCTATGCTGCCAATAACCAACGCGGCATAGCCATACTGTGCAATGAGAGTATTAATGTCCATAGGGGTAAGCGTAGCTGTCCTGAGAAAGTCTGCCTAATCATACACTCCCTCTGTCAATGAACCGACAATGACCATTTCCTTGTGTTGCTCAAAAAATAATCTCAGGCTGCATTATACTTGAGTTATCGCTAGCGGGCCGACAACAAGGGGGCGTTATGAACCATGTCTGGGGACTCTTTTCCCATCCCGATCGTGAAATGCACGTGATCAGAAGCGAAAACGAAACGGTCAGCCATCACTATACCCACCATGTGTTGTTGATGGCCGCCGTACCGGTAATTTGCGCGTTCATTGGTACCACGCAAATTGGCTGGGATTTTGACGACGGCAACATTGTAAAACTTTCGTGGACAACCGGACTGGCGCTGGCCGCGGTCTTTTACGCGCTGATGCTGGCAGGGGTGGCGGTAATGGGGCGGGTGATTTACTGGATGGCGCGTCGCTATCCGCAGCGTCCTTCCCTGGCGCACTGCATGGTGTTTGCCGGTTACGTGGCAACGCCGCTATTTTTAAGCGGGATCGTGGCGCTCTATCCTATTGTCTGGCTCTGCGCGCTGGTGGGCACCCTGGCGCTGTTTTATACCGGTTATCTGCTCTATATCGGTATTCCTACCTTCCTGAATATCAATAAAGAGGAGGGCCGCAGCTTTTCCGGTTCTACGCTCGCCATCGGCGTGCTGTTGCTGGAAGTGTTACTGGCGCTGACGGTTATTCTTTGGGGTTATGGATATCGTCTCTTCTGACGTCACTGCATTGCTGGCGGAATTGCCAGCAATGCAGCATCTGTTCACGATTAACTACTGGTAGCAAGGCATCCGGACGGCTATGATGCCTTAGCCAGCCCGTGTTCTCGCTTCGGCCCGGGCGGCGTACGTTATTACGTGCGTGAATAATTATCCGAAATCTCACCATGCTGAAATTCCGCGTTTCTTTACTGAGTCTTGCTCTGTTGCTGGCTGTGCCAGTGGCGACCCCCGCAATCGCCAACACTGCCGCTGTGGCTACGGCGACACAGCCGGAGATTGCTTCCGGCAGCGCTATGATCGTCGATCTGAATACCAATAAAGTGATCTATTCCAGCCACCCGAATCTGGTGCGCCCGATCGCTTCGATTACCAAATTAATGACCGCGATGGTGGTGCTGGATGCACGGCTGCCGCTGGATGAAAAACTGCGCGTCGACATCAGCCATACGCCAGAGATGAAAGGGATTTATTCCCGCGTGCGTCTGAACAGCGAAATCAGCCGTAAAAATATGCTGCTGCTGGCGTTGATGTCCTCGGAAAACCGCGCCGCGGCAAGCCTGGCCCACCACTATCCGGGCGGCTATGACGCGTTTATCCGCGCCATGAACGCCAAAGCGAAGGCGCTGGGCATGACCCAGACGCGTTTTGTGGAGCCAACCGGTCTGTCGATTCATAACGTCTCGACGGCGCAGGATCTGACGAAGCTGCTGATTGCCACTAAGCAGTATCCGCTGCTCGGCCAGCTCAGCACCACCCGCGAAGAGATGGCCACTTTCTCGCATCCGGCCTATACCCTGCCGTTTCGTAACACCAACCATCTGGTCTACCGCGATAACTGGAATATCCAGCTGACTAAAACCGGCTTTACCAACGCGGCGGGCCACTGTCTGGTGATGCGCACGGTCTTTAATGGCAAGCCGGTAGCGCTGGTGGTGATGGATGCCTTTGGCAAATATACCCACTTTGCCGATGCCAGCCGGCTGCGGACCTGGATTGAAACCGGAAAAGTCACCCCGGTTCCCGCCGCGGCCCTGAGCTACAAAAAGCAAAAAGCCGCCCAGATGGCGACGGCGCAGAACGATTGAATCGCGTTTAATGCCCGGCGGCGCTTCGCTTGCACGGGCCTACGGGTTGTGTAGGCCGGGTAAGCGCAGCGCCACCCGGCAATACCGCGTTGAAATAGATTACTCCGGCAGCTTCCAGTCCCCCTCGTAAAGGGGGCGCTGAAAAATTAGCGTACCGCGCCAGTCCCTTTTTTTGTACCCCCCGCTTCTGGGCTGCCCCGCCACTTCAAAACCGTGCTTTTTATGCAGGCGTAACGACCCGGCGTTGTTTGGCCCGTCGCCCACCACGGCGATCATCTGGCGCCACGGCCCCTCTTCGCTGCGGGCAATCAGGGCGCTCAGCAGCGCGCTGCCAAAGCCGTGTCCAGGCGTGCTGGCCTCGACGTAAATCGACTCTTCAAGGGTATAACGGTAGGCGGGGCGTGCACGATAGTGGGTGGCGTAGCAGTAACCCACCACGATACCCCGATAGAGCGCCACCAGCCACGGCAACCCCTGACTGGTCACCGCGTGTATGCGCTCGCGCATCTCGTCAACGGTAGGAGGCACTTCTTCAAACGATGCGCGTCCGTTCAGAACGTGCCAGGCATAGATGGCGGCAATGGCATGCGCATCCTCAGGCTCGGCATCGCGAACCTGAACGTCAGTTTCGGAGAAAGTTTCAACAGCCGACATAATATGTCCGCTCCTCATCAAAAAAAGCCAGAGAAACGTTTCTCTGGCGACCCGTGGCTACTCTAGTACGATTTATAGGGGCTTAATAGTAGGTCCGTTCGGTCTAACTGGTGTGATCAGTAGCTTGCGAGCCATTACGCACTGTTTCTGACTCCTCTTTCCAGTTTTTATGCTTGGTTGTTTTGCCAATCCCCGGGTTCATACTGTTAGTTGGGTCATTAGCGCGATAAAACTGTTTTAATGAATCCGGTGCTTCGTAAATGTGACCGACATTGTGTTCCGCCGGATATTGCGCGCCGCGCGCCTTCAGCAGGGCCAGCATTTGCGCCTTCAGGGCGTGGGCATCGACCCCTTTTTTAACGATGTAATCCTGGTGGAAGACGTAACACATAAAGTGGCCGTAATAGAGCTTATGCACCAGCTGGCTGTCGATCTCCGGCGGCAGTTTTTCGAACCATTCGGTATCGTTGCGGCGCAGGGCGATATCCAGCGCCAGAATATCCTCTACCTCGTCGGCGTGAACCGCCTGATAGCGGATCGCGGCGCCAGCAGCGGCAAAGCGGTGTAAAAAGGCCTTGCTGCCCTCTTCCGGGGTGCAGGCAAAGAAATCCCCCTCCGCGGTTTTGAAGAATTCGCTCAACCAGCTTTGCGCTTCGGCAATGCCGTCGCCCGCCATTTTCAGCAGCAGATGATGTTCATACTTATCCCGCCAGCTTTTCATCCGCGGCGGCAGGTGTGCCGGGAATGCGCTGCCCAGCTTCTGCATGAAGCGGTCGGTAAAGTTAGGCTTAAACAGCGACACCTTCTCCAGCATCGCATCGGTGCGCCCCTTCATGGTGAAGAAGAAGGGCATCTTGTCGGTGCCGAGCTTGTCGATCATCAGGAAGGTGTCTTTGCCATAGCGTTCGGCGATGTCGTAAATATCCCGGTGCATATACTCGCCGGCGACCGGCAGATGGGTAAACTCCCCGAGAATGTGGCGACGGATAGTGGTCAGCACTTCCGGCTGGTTGGTGCCGATATAGAACACCTGCTGGCGTTTCTCGGCCGGGAAGGTGTCCAGGCGTACGGCAAAGACCGCCAGCTTGCCGGCACAGCCGGAAGATTCAAACAGACGGTCCGGGTCGGCGTTATAGCGCGCCGGGGTGTCGGCATCAATTTCACGTACCCGGCTGATGTAATCATGGTCGTGAGCGTGGCGCCCGTCATGCAGGACATCGCTATCTTTAACGCGGTCATCATCCAGTTTGCTGAGGATCTGCTCCGGCGTGACCCCTAAATCGATACCCAGATGGTTCACCAGCGTCAGCTTGCCCTGCTCATCGATGCGGGCGAACAGCGACATTTCGGTATAGGCCGGGCCGCGCTGCACCAGCGAGCCGCCGGAGTTATTGCAGATCCCGCCGATCACCGAGGCGCCAATACAGGAGGAGCCAATCACCGAATGCGGCTCCCGGCCCAGCGGCTTGAGCGCCTTTTCCAGGGAGTAGAGCGTGGTGCCCGGGTAGGCCAGCACCTGCTCGCCCTTATCCAGCAGATGCAGCTTATCGAGGCGCAGGGTGCTGATGATGACAATGTCGCGATCGTAATCATTGCCGTTCGGCGTGGAGCCTTCGGTCAGGCCGGTATTGGCCGCCTGCATCAGAATGATTTTGTCTGCCGCGACGCAGGCATTAAGTACCCGCCACAGCTCCAGCAGCGTGCCCGGGAACACCACCGCCAGCGCGTCCCCTTGGCCGGAGCGAAAGCCCTTGCGGTAGCGGGCGGTTTTTGCGGCGTCGGTAAGCAGGTGCGCCTGGCCTACCAGACGTGACAACTCGTTAATGAAGCTGGTGTTATCGTGCAGTTGTACAGAAGACATCATCCACCCCTTGTGGTTATTCAAATGCGTCGTCGAAAATCATAGCGCGATTAATGTTTAAGCGAACGACTATTCACCAGAAAAATCAGAGAATAAACCCTGCAACGTTCAGAGGGTTTATGGCACACTGCGCTTTTCGTACGGTCTGGCCGCGACTATCCGGCGGTTATTGATGAGAGAGTAAACGAAATGAAATGGCTCTGTTCTGTAGGTGTGGCTGTAAGTCTGGCGCTGCAACCCGCGCTGGCTGACGACCTGTTTGGCAATCATCCGCTCACGCCGGAAGCCCGGGACGCATTTGTAACCGACCTGCTTACTAAGATGTCGGTTGATGAGAAAATCGGCCAGCTGCGCCTCATCAGCGTCGGGCCGGATAATCCGAAAGAAGCCATTCGCGAGATGATTAAAAACGGGCAGGTAGGGGCGATTTTCAACACCGTCACCCGCCAGGATATCCGTAAAATGCAGGATCAGGTGATGGAACTCAGCCACCTGAAAATCCCGTTATTCTTCGCCTATGACGTGGTTCACGGCCAGCGTACCGTCTTCCCGATCAGCCTCGGCCTGGCCTCCTCCTTTAACCTCGAGGCGGTGAAAACCGTGGGCCGCGTGTCGGCATACGAAGCAGCGGACGACGGCCTGAACATGACCTGGGCGCCGATGGTGGACGTCTCCCGCGATCCGCGCTGGGGCCGCGCCTCGGAAGGCTTCGGGGAGGATACTTATCTCACCGCGACGATGGGTAAAACCATGGTAGAAGCGATGCAGGGCAAAAGCCCGGCAGATCGCTACTCGGTGATGACCAGCGTCAAACACTTCGCCGCCTATGGCGCCGTGGAGGGCGGCAAAGAGTACAACACCGTCGACATGAGCCCGCAGCGCCTGTTTAACGACTATATGCCGCCGTACAAAGCGGGTCTGGATGCCGGCAGCGGCGCGGTAATGGTGGCCCTGAACTCCCTGAACGGGACGCCGGCTACCTCCGACAGCTGGTTGCTGAAAGAGGTTCTGCGCGACAAGTGGGGCTTTAAGGGCATCACCGTCTCCGATCACGGGGCGATCAAGGAGCTGATCAAGCACGGCACGGCGGCGGATCCGGAAGATGCGGTGCGGGTAGCGCTGAAATCCGGCATCAACATGAGCATGAGCGATGAGTACTACAGCAAGTACCTGCCGGGTCTGGTGAAGAGCGGTAAGGTCACCATGGCGGAGCTGGATGACGCCACGCGCCATGTTCTGAACGTCAAATATGATATGGGGCTGTTTAACGATCCGTACAGCCACCTGGGGCCAAAAGAGTCTGACCCGGTAGACACCAACGCTGAAAGCCGCCTGCACCGCAAAGAGGCGCGTGAAGTGGCGCGTGAGAGCCTGGTGCTGCTGAAAAACCGTCTCGAGACCCTGCCGCTGGCGAAATCTGGCACCGTGGCGGTGGTGGGCCCGCTGGCCGACAGCAAACGCGATGTGATGGGCAGCTGGTCTGCGGCAGGCGTGGCGGATCAGTCCGTCACGGTGCTGACGGGCATTAAAGACGCGCTGGGCGACAAAGGCAAAGTGATTTACGCCAAAGGGGCCAATGTCACCAACGATAAAGACATCGTCACCTTCCTCAACCAGTATGAAGAGGCCGTGAAGGTCGATCCGCGCTCCGCCCAGGAGATGATTGACGAAGCGGTGAATGCTGCGAAGCAGTCTGATGTGGTCGTGGCCGTCGTGGGTGAAGCTCAGGGGATGGCGCATGAAGCCTCGAGCCGTACCGATATCACCCTGCCGCAAAGCCAACGCGATCTGATTGCCGCGCTGAAAGCCACCGGCAAGCCGCTGGTGCTGGTGCTGATGAACGGCCGTCCGCTGGCGCTGGTGAAAGAAGATCAGCAGGCTGACGCGATTCTGGAAACCTGGTTCGCCGGTACCGAGGGCGGTAACGCCATTGCCGACGTGCTGTTTGGTGACTACAACCCGTCGGGTAAACTGCCGATGTCCTTCCCGCGCTCGGTGGGGCAGATCCCGGTCTATTACAGCCACCTGAATACCGGCCGTCCTTACAACGCCGACAAGCCGAACAAGTACACCTCGCGCTACTTTGACGAAGCCAATGGCCCGCTCTATCCGTTTGGTTATGGCCTGAGCTACACCACCTTTAAGGTTTCTGAGGTGAAAATGTCGGCCCCGACCATGAAGGCGGACGGCACGGTGACCGCCAGCGTGGATGTCACTAACACCGGCAAACGTGAAGGGGAGACGGTGGTTCAGATGTACGTTCAGGATATTACCGCCTCCATGAGCCGCCCGGTGAAACAGCTGCGTGGCTTTGAGAAGGTCAACCTGAAACCGGGTGAAACGAAGACCATCAGCTTCCCGATCGACGTGGATGCGCTGAAGTTCTGGAATCAGCAGATGAAATATGACGCTGAGCCAGGCAAGTTCAACGTCTTTATCGGTACGGATTCTGCCCGCGTAAACAAGGGTGAGTTCGAGCTGCTGTAAAAATAGCCCGGCGCTGCCGGGCAATATCCAGACGGGGCCGCCTCACCTGATTCGTGATCGGCCCCGCAATTTTTTTCCCGTCCCGCCTGAAACCGACCTGATTCCCTCTTTTTTATTCCTCCCCGGCGGGTGATTTGTGATGATTTTCACACTTCATTTTTGCCGCCCCTGATAAAACGTGAACCCCATCAAAAGCCCTTTCTACCGCCTTATCCTGGCGTGACGATCTTCACTCTTCGCTCAAAATCCCCAGACAGGGCCCGCGAGCAGGGGGATAAAACGGCGTTAAATGCCTGTCACTTAACAGCTGACAGGTATCAACATGAAGCTCTCGTTAGAAAATGTCGTTCTCGACCGCAGCGGTCTGACTCCCGTCACCGATCTCCTCCAGGGGCTGATTGCGACCCTCGCCCAGGCCGGTGGCGGTACGCTGGTGATCACGCCGGGTACCTACCTGACGGGCACGCTGGTATTACCGTCAAACTTCACCCTGCATCTGGAAGCCGGTGCGCGTCTGCTGGCGAGCCCCCATGAGGCGGACTACCAGGCCTGCGAAACCCAAAGCATGGCCGAGCTTTCCAGAATGGCGCTCCTCTATGCGCGTGATGCCCATCACCTGACCCTGTGCGGTCCAGGCTGCATCGACGGCAATGCCAGCGCCTGGTTTGCGCCAGCGCCGGACGCCCAGGGCTACCGTCAGCCGAAAACCCATCGTCCGCGCATGCTGGTGCTGGAAGGGTGCGAGCAGGTGCGGATCGCCGATATCACGCTGTACGACGCACCCATGTGGACCGCGCACCTGGTCAGCTGCAGGCATGTTTTTATCAAACAGATCACCATCGATAACGATCTGGCACTCTCCAATACCGATGCGCTGGATCTCGACAGCTGCCAGCATGTGCACCTCAGCGACAGCTATTTCAGCGCCGCCGACGACGGCATCTGCCTGAAGACCACCGCCAAAAGCGCAGCGTTGCAGCAGCCGATGGAGAACGTCACGGTCAATAACTGCATCATTCGCTCAAAAAGTTGCGCCATCAAAGTGGGCACCGAGACCTTTGCCGACATCCGCAACCTGGTGGTCAGCAACTGCGTCATTTTCGAATCCAACCGCGCCATCGGCCTGGTCTCCCGCGACGGCGGACGGTTCAGCCAGATGCTGTTCAGCAATATCGTCTTTGATTGCCGGCACGGCGATCCCTGCCACTGGGGAAAAGCCGATCCGGTCTTTGTCTCCGTCCGCCACCGCGCGCCCAACGTCGCGCCCGGCGAGATAAGCCAGGTCACGTTCTTAAGCCTCAGCGGAAGCGGGGAAGGGGCGATCAACCTGCACAGCGACGTGCCGGGCGCCATTCACGACATCACCTTTAACGGGCTGAGCTTCTCTCAGCGCCTGAGCGCCAGCGAGGAGCAGGGCTGCTATGACGTGCGCCCTCCCTGTAACCCCGCGCGCCCGACAGGGATGGGACTGGATAACGCCTGGCGCGTTAACCCGCAAACGGGGCGCGCCTACGGCGTAGAACGCTATCCGCACGGACTGCCCGCGCTCTATGCCGCAGGTGTTGAGGGATTACAGCTGCATGTCATCCAGATTGCCCGTCCGCTGCCGTTACCTGCGGGCTGGGATGAAGAGAGCATCCGAACTTACCCGGCGAATACAGGGAATACAAAATGATAAAAAAAGTGCGAGAAATTAAACTGCGTAACTATGTCTGTTACGGGCTGGCAGATGTGATTGGCTCCGGTGCCTTCACGCTGGTCAGCGCCTGGCTGCTGTTTTTCTTAACCACCTTCTGCGGGCTGACGCCGATTCAGGCGGGCTCGCTGTTTGCGGTGGCGCGTATTGTCGATGTGATCATGTGTCCGGTCATCGGCTACATTTCCGATAACTTCCATAAGACGGCGCTGGGCCGACGCTTTGGCCGTCGCCGCTTCTTCCTGCTGGCCAGCATCCCGCTGGTGTCGGTCTACAGCCTGCTGTGGGTGGAGGGCTTCAATTACTGGATGTACCTGCTGTTCTACATCCTGTTTGAGATCGTCTACACCATGATCATCATCCCTTACGACACCCTGTCGGCAGAGATGACCTCCGACTTCAAAAAGCGCTCAAAACTCACCAGCGCCCGCATGTATATCGCCCAGCTGGCCGGTTTTGCTGCCGCCTTCCTGCCGGGACGTCTGGTGGCATACTTCGGGCCGGAGTCGTCAGCGTCATTCTTTTATACCGGCGCCATTTTCACCGTCTCCTTTATGATCGTACTGTTCTTTGTCTACTTCGGCACCTGGGAACGTTCGCTGGAGGAGATCCAGCAGAGCGAAGCCCACAGTGAAGAGGAAGAGAAGGAGCCGCTGGCAACCCGGACGTACCATATCTATTACGATTTCCTCTCCACCCTGAAAATCAAAACGTTCAGATCGCACCTCGGGATGTATCTGGGCGGTTCAGTGGCGCAGGATATCTTCAACTCCGTCTTTACCTACTTCGTGGTCTTCGCCCTGATGACCTCGTCGGTGATGGCCTCTAACCTGCTCGGCGTGATCAATGCCCTGCAATTCTTTGGCGTCGGGATCGCCACCTGGCTGACCCTGCGTTACTCCCCGTCCCGGGCCTTCGCCACCCAGGCCTCAATGGCCCTGGTGGCCTTTGCCCTGCTGGTGTCAGCGTACTTCCACCAGACCGGTGGGATGGTACTGCTGTATGCCGGGGCGGCGATTGCCGGCCTGGCGCGCGGCGGGATCTACGCCATTCCATGGAATAACTACACCTTCGTGGCAGACGTGGACGAGATCCTCACCTGTCAGCGTCGGGAGGGGATCTTCGCCGGCTTTATGAGTCTGCTGCGTAAGGCCTCTCAGGCGATGTCGATTTTCCTTGTTGGCGTGGCTTTGCAGATGTCGGGCTTTGTCTCCGGGCAGTCCGCGCAGCCGCAGTCGGCCATCAACATGATCATGGTGATCATGATTGTGCTACCGATGATCCTCACCGTCTGGGGGATCTGGTCGGCCTGCCAGTTCCGCATCAACAGCCGCACCCACGCCATTCTGAACGAAGAGGTGGCGCGCCTGAAGCAGGGCGGCAGCAAGGCGACCGTCAGCGCGGAAAACCGTGCGGTTATCGAAAGCCTGACCGGTATGCCGTATGAGCACTGCTGGGGCGAGAACACCGTTGGCTATCTCAACCGCAAACGGATGATGGCGCGTCAGAGCCCTCCGCAATTCACCAACGCCTGATCCTCACAGCCTGACCGGGTCCGGGCCCCCGGTCTTTCAGGACGAAGCACATGACAGAACACAGCGTATATATTCAGCAAGGGATCTGGGCCAGACTGGGTCTGCCCCGGGAACTGAGCTGGGGTTTTATCGGCATTTTTCTGTTTATTACCGGTGCCACCATCGAGCAAAGCTGGCTGGCCTCGATGCTGCAAAACCGCGGCTTTGATGCGTTTCACATCAGCCTGCTCTCATCGGTGTTCGGCCTGTGCGTGGCGGTGATCTCCTGGTTTGCGGGGATCGGCGCGGGGGTACTGGGCCTGCGTCGTCTGATGTGGAGTGCCACGGCGATCTACTTTCTCGGTTCGATCCCGTTTATCGGCTATGCCCTGCCGCAGGGAAACTACCCCCTGATGGTCGCCAGCTACGCCCTGCGCGGCGTGGCTTACCCGCTGTTTGCCTACGCGTTCCTGGTCTGGATTAACCAGCGCTGCGAGCCGCGTATCCTGGGACGGGCGGTTTCCTGGTTCTGGATCGCCTTTGGCGTGGGGATGACCATTATCGGACCGTGGTACGCCAGCCTGATGCTGCCGCGGCTCGGCGAAACCACCACCCTGTTGAGCGGCTTTATCTTTGTGGTACTGGGGGCGTTCTGCGCGCTGGTGCTCAATCCCGATCGGCCGCAGACGGCGCAGGGCGGCAGCATGGGGGCAGCACTCACCGAAGGGATCATGGTGCTGGTGCGGGAGCCTAAAATGCGTCTCGCGGTGATCGTCAAAACCATCAACGACATCGGCAAATTTTCGCTGGTGATCCTGATGCCGGTCTACCTGCCGCGCTTTGGCTTCAGTATCGCGACGTGGCTCACCATCTGGGGGCTGGTGAACGTTGTTAATATTTTCGCCAGCTACTTCTTTGGCTGGCTGGGGGACACCATCGGCTGGCGTAACACGGTGGTCTGGTTCTCCGGCACCCTGTGTGGTCTGGCGATGGTGGCGGTATGCTACGCCCCGGTGCTGTCTGGTAACAGCGAGCCCGCGCTGTTCTGCGCCTTATCGCTCTATGCCATTGGGCTCGGGGCGTTCGGGCCGCTCAGCGCGCTGATCCCCTCCCTGCTTCCTGATAACAAAGGCGCGGCGATCGCCTGCCTCAATCTGGGCTCCGGCCTGAGCAACTTTGTCGGGCCGCTGATTGTCACCCTCTGCGTGGCCCCCCTCGGCGTGGAGGGGACGTTGTGGGTGATCGCCATGCTTTACTTTGCCGCCAGCGTGCTTACCCTGCCGTTAAAACTGCCTGAGACGCGCTAAAACGCCACTTATCGACTACGCTTTTCTCTCAAGCCTCTGAAAAAGGCGGCAAAATCATGAGGAAAGCGGAATGACTATTTTAAAGGGGATTGTTGGTTCAGCGGCGCTGCTGGCGGCGTTGAGCCTGCCATTACAGGCAGCGGAGCCGGTAAAGGTCGGGTCGAAAATTGATACGGAAGGGGCGCTGCTGGGCAACATTATTTTGCAGGTGCTGGAGAGCCATGGCGTCAAAACCGTCAATAAAGTGCAGCTGGGTACTACCCCGGTAGTGCGTGGCGCCATCACCTCCGGCGAACTGGATATCTACCCGGAATACACCGGCAACGGCGCCTTCTTCTTTAAAGATGAAAATGACCCGGCGTGGAAAAATGCCAGCAATGGCTACGAGAAAGTGAAAAAACTCGATGCCGAACAGAACAAGCTAATCTGGCTTACCCCGGCTCCGGCGAATAACACCTGGACCATCGCGGTACGCAAGGATGTGGCGGAGAAAGGCAAACTCACCTCCCTTGAGGATCTGAGCCGCTACCTGAAAGAGAAGGGTGATTTCAAACTCGCCGCCTCAGCCGAGTTTATCGAACGCCCGGATGCCCTGCCTGCCTTTGAAAAAGCCTATGACTTCAAGCTCGATCAGAGCCAGCTGCTCTCACTGGCGGGGGGTGATACCGCCGTCACCATCAAAGCAGCCGCTCAGCAAACCTCGGGCGTGAACGCGGCGATGGCCTACGGTACCGACGGCCCGGTAGCGGCGCTGGGTCTGCAAACCCTCACCGATCCAAAAGGCGTTCAGCCGATCTATGCCCCGACGCCGGTGGTGCGCGAGGCGGTGCTGAAGGCTTATCCGGAGCTGGACGCCTGGCTGAAGCCGGTATTTGAAACGCTGGATGAGAAAACCCTGCAACAGCTGAACGCCAGCATTGCAGTCGAGGGGCTGGATGCCAAAAAAGTGGCGGCAGATTACCTGAAGCAAAAAGGGCTGGTGAAATAACCCGCCGCAGGACTGTGCTGTGCCGATAAGATGTCATAACCGCGTGCTGCTGCTGATGGCTCTCATTGCCCTGGCAGCCGCCGCGCTACCCTTTGTGAATTTTGCCCCGAACCGGCTGGTGTCCGGGGAAGGGCGTGCCGTCTGGCAGGTGTGGGCGTTCTCGCCTGCACTGCTGCTTATTGTGCCGGGTCTGTTAATCGTGCTTGCACTGATGCGTGGTCGCGGGGCAGTGGTGGCGACGCTTGTGGTGTGCGAGCTGCTGTTCGCCGGGCTGGTCTGGAGCGCGGGGCTTGCCGCCACGCATCTTGCCAGCAGCGAAAGTCCGCTGGCGCGCACTGCCGTGGGCAGCGGCCTGTGGCTCTGGCTGGCGCTCTGCCTGCTCGCCTGCAGCGATGCCATTCGTCGGCTTAACCTGCCGCCGCTCTGGCGCTGGCTGCTGCAGGCGCAAATCTGGATCCTGCCGTTGCTGCTGCTGTTCAGCGGCGAACTCAACGCCCTCTCGCTGATGAAAGAGTACGCCAACCGGCAGGATGTCTTTAACGATGCCGGGCAGCAGCACCTCACGCTGCTGCTGGGCACACTCATCCCGGCCCTGCTGATTGGCGTGCCGCTGGGGCTGCTTTGCTATCGCCGTCCGGCCTCTCAGGGGCCAGTGTTTGCGGTGCTGAATATCATTCAGACCATCCCTTCCGTGGCGTTGTTCGGCCTGCTGATTGCCCCGCTTGCCGGGCTAACCCGCGCCTGGCCGTGGCTGTCGTCGCTGGGCATTGCCGGAACCGGCCTGACGCCCGCGCTGATCGCCCTGGTGCTCTATGCCCTGTTGCCGCTGGCGCGCGGGGTGCTGGCGGGGCTTAGCCAGGTGCCCGCCGAGGTGCTGGAGAGCGCCGACGCGATGGGGATGAACAGCCGCCAGCGCTTCTGGCAGATCCAGCTCCCGCTGGCCCTGCCGGTGCTGCTGCGCGGCCTGCGCGTAGTGGCGGTGCAGACCGTGGGGATGGCGGTGATAGCGGCCTTAATTGGCGCCGGAGGATTCGGCGCGCTGGTGTTCCAGGGGCTGCTGAGCAGCGCCCTGGATCTGGTGCTGCTGGGCGTTATACCGACCATCGTGATGGCGGTGGTGGTGGATGCGCTGTTTGCGCTGTGGATCGCCCTGCTGCGAAGGAGAACCGATGATTGAGTTTGATGATGTAAGTAAAACCTTTGCCGGCGAGCCCGCGGTCAGCAATCTGGATCTGACCTTTGCCGAAGGGGCCTTCACGGTGCTGGTGGGCACCTCGGGCTCGGGCAAATCGACCACCCTGAAGATGATCAACCGACTGGTGGAGCATGACAGCGGTCTGATCCGCTTTGCCGGGCAGGAGATCCGCAGCCTGCCGGTGCTGGAGCTGCGTCGGCGGATGGGTTATGCCATTCAGTCCATCGGTCTCTTCCCGCACTGGACGGTGGCGCGCAACATCGCCACCGTGCCGCAGCTGCAAAAATGGCCTCGGCAACAGATTGACGACCGGGTGGATGAACTGATGGCGCTGCTGGGGCTGGATCCTGCCCTGCGTGAGCGCTATCCGCACCAGCTTTCAGGCGGGCAGCAGCAGCGGGTCGGTGTGGCGCGGGCACTGGCCGCTAACCCGGAGGTGCTGCTGATGGATGAACCTTTTGGCGCCCTCGACCCGGTCACCCGTAGCGCGTTGCAGCTGGAGATGACCCGCATCCATCGCATTCTGGGGCGGACCATTGTTCTGGTAACGCACGATATCGACGAGGCGCTCCGGCTGGCAGACCACCTGGTGCTGATGGACAGCGGCAGGGTAGTGCAGCAGGGGACGCCGCTGGCGCTGCTGACCCGACCGGCGAATGGATTTGTGCGCGAGTTTTTTGGCCGCAGCGAACTGGGCGTACGCCTGCTGTCGCTGCGCACGGTCGGCGAGTCGATGCGCCCGGAAATCACCTCGGGTGAGTCCAGCCCGCTGCGGGCCTCCATGAGCCTGCGGGATGCGCTCTCGGCGTTTGTCAGCCAGGGTTGTGAACGTCTGCCGGTGGTGGATGACCAGGAAAGGCCGTGCGGTACGCTCTGGTTTCGCGATCTGCTGGCCCGGGAGGCGTCGTGAGGCTATTACGCGATCCACTTCTGTGGCTGGTGGCGCTGTTTGTGGCGCTCCTGTTCCTGATGCCCTACAGCGCGCCGCTCTTCAGCGCGCTGTTCCCGGAGCTGCCGCGCCCGGTCTACCAGCAGGAGAGCTTCGTTAGCCTGACGCTCGCCCACTTCTGGCTGGTCGGCATCTCCAGCCTCTTTGCCATCGTGGTGGGGGCAGGCGCCGGGATTGCCGTAACGCGACCGGCGGGCCGGGAGTTTCGCCCGCTGGTGGAGACCATCGCCGCCGTCGGGCAGACCTTCCCGCCCGTGGCGGTACTGGCCATTGCGGTACCGGTGATGGGCTTTGGCCAGCAGCCGGCGATTATCGCGCTGATCCTCTATGGGGTGCTGCCGATTTTACAGGCGACGCTGGCGGGGCTGGCGGCAGTGCCCGCGGCGGCCATCAGCGTAGCCGAAGGGATGGGGATGAGTGGCTGGCAGCGCCTGCGCAACGTTGAGCTGCCGCTGGCCGCGCCGGTGATGCTGGCGGGGATCCGCACCTCGGTGATTGTGAATATCGGTACCGCAGCCATTGCCTCAACGGTAGGGGCAAACACGCTGGGGACGCCGATTATTATCGGCTTAAGTGGCTTTAATACCGCCTATATTATCCAGGGTGCGCTGCTGGTGGCGCTGGCGGCGATTGTGGTCGATCGCGCCTTCGAACGGCTGGCACGAAGCCTCAGCCAACACCGCCACGGACAATAAACGAATAACCTGCCAGCATCACGCCCCCAATACCGCTGACGGCCATGAGAAAGAAGAGAGTGATAACCGCGACTTTGGTTGCCTTCATAATGTGCTCCTGATGTTAACAGGGCGATTATACGGTGAAGCGCGGGTGTTAATGAACCATTAATTGCCTTTCAGCGGGAAGACGGGATAGCCGTGCGCCTGCCACTGGGTCAGCTGCTGCTCCTGCGCCGCCGTCGGTGATTCTCCGCACCAGACCAGCAGCGTCTGTCCGTCGAACAGCTCCGGGCGCAGCTGAGCCAGCGAATGCGCCAGCACGTCGACGCGCCAGCCCTGCTGGGCGGCAATCCACGCTTCAAACCACAGGCGAGTCGTGTCGTGCACGTTCCAGCCGACTACCAGCGCATCTTTGCTGTTCTTCTTTCGCGCCGTAGCAAGATAAATACAGATATAGTTGATAAGCACGCCGTCCAGCGCGCTCAGCAGTGCCTGGAGCGTAGGCTGCTGCGATTGCAGACGCCTTCGTAACGGGATGAACAGTTGGGTAATAAGGGTTTGCGCAGGGTATTCACTGCCTCGTTCCTTGATCCATATACGCAGACGGTGCAGATGGCCGCATTGCAGATAACGCAGCAGCACCTCCTGTTGTTCGCGCCAGATGTCCTGCTCCTTCTGACCTTCCGGGCTCAATAGCGTTTTAACCTTCCCGACCTGGACGCCATTATCGATCCAGCCTTTGATCTCACGGATCCGGTCGATATCCGCATCCGTAAACAGCCGGTGGCCACCGTCGGTTCGCTGCGGTTTCAGTAATCCGTAACGTCGCTGCCATGCCCGTAACGTCACAGGATTGATATCACACAGGAGTGCCACTTCTCCTATCGTGTAGAGCGCCATGTTTTCCCTCCGGCTTGCGCATGCCCAGATTAACTGTAGACGGAGAATGCTGAACCAGGAAGTTTCGCTCTTTTTTCCCAAAAAAAATGCGAATATCAGATTATGTTCGGCTAAAGGTGTGATGGCTCACACGAAAACACATTTTCGTTCTTTGACTGCAAAGAAAGTTATTGCGCTTCGGTGTATGTTACGCGCTTTAAGAATTTGCGGTTTGTGGGTATGTACGAATTTAATCTGGTGTTGCTGCTGCTTCAGCAGATGTGTGTGTTTCTGGTCATCGCGTGGTTGATGAGCAAAACACGCCTGTTCATCCCCCTGATGCAGGTCACCGTTCGTCTGCCGCACAAGCTGCTCTGCTACGTTACCTTCTCTATCTTCTGCATTCTCGGCACCTATCTGGGCCTGCATATCGAAGACTCCATTGCCAACACCCGTGCGATCGGCGCGGTGATGGGCGGCCTGCTCGGCGGCCCGGTTGTCGGCGGACTGGTGGGGCTGACCGGGGGACTGCACCGCTACTCAATGGGCGGCATGACGGCGCTGAGCTGTATGATTTCGACCATTGTCGAAGGGCTGCTTGGCGGCCTCGTCCACAGCGTGATGATCCGTCGCGGTCGCCCGGATAAAGTCTTCAGTCCCCTTACTGCAGGCGCGATAACCCTGGTGGCCGAGCTGGTGCAGATGCTGATCATTTTGCTGATCGCCCGTCCCTTCGAGGATGCCCTGCATCTGGTGGGCAGCATTGCCGCGCCGATGATGGTCACCAACACCGTAGGCGCCGCGCTGTTTATGCGCATCCTGCTTGATAAGCGGGCCATGTTTGAAAAGTACACCTCGGCCTTTTCGGCAACGGCGCTGAAGGTTGCGGCCTCGACGGAGGGGATCCTGCGTCAGGGCTTTAACGAAGAGAACAGCATGAAGGTGGCGCAGGTGCTGCACCAGGAGCTGGATATCAGCGCGGTCGCCATTACCGATCGCGAAAAGCTGCTGGCTTTTACCGGCACCGGCGATGACCATCACCTGCCAGGCAGACCGATTTCGTCCGCATATACGCTTCGCGCCATCGAGACTGGTGAGGTAGTCTACGCCGACGGTAACGAGGTGCCGTACCGCTGCTCGCTGCATCCGCAGTGCAAGCTGGGCTCGACGCTGGTGATCCCCCTGCGCGGTGAAAACCAGCGGGTGATGGGCACCATCAAGCTGTATGAGGCGAAAAACCGTCTGTTCAGCTCCATCAACCGAACATTAGGAGAGGGGATCGCCCAGCTGCTCTCGGCCCAGATCCTCGCCGGGCAGTATGAGCGGCAGAAGGCGTTGCTCACCCAGTCGGAGATCAAGCTCCTGCACGCTCAGGTGAACCCGCATTTTCTGTTTAACGCCCTCAATACCCTGAAGGCAGTGATCCGTCGGGACAGCGATCAGGCAACGCAGCTGGTGCAGTTTCTCTCGACCTTTTTCCGTAAGAACCTAAAGCGGCCCTCGGAAATTGTCACCCTTGCGGATGAAATTGAGCATGTGAATGCCTATCTGCAAATCGAGCAGGCCCGGTTCCAGTCGCGCCTGCAGGTGACGCTGTCGGTGCCGGATGAGCTGGCCTGGCAGCAGCTGCCAGCCTTTACCCTGCAGCCGATTGTGGAAAACGCCATCAAGCATGGCACCTCCCAGCTGCTGGGCACCGGCGAGATCGCCATCACCGCCAGCCGCTTTAACCGCTATCTGGTGCTGGATATTGAAGACAATGCCGGGCTCTATAGCGGTGCAAAAGAGGGGGGAGGCCTGGGAATGGGGCTGGTGGACAAGCGTCTGCGCGCCCATTTTGGCGAAGATTGCGGCATTACCGTCACCTGTGAGCCCGACAGCTTTACCCGTATAACCTTACGACTGCCTCTGGAGGAACACGCATGTTGAATGTGCTGATTGTCGATGACGAGCCGTTAGCGCGAGAAAACCTGCGATTTTTGCTGCAGGAGCACAGCGATATTGAGATTGTCGGCGAGTGCGCTAACGCCATTGAAGCCATTAGCGCCGTGCACAAGCTGCGTCCCGACGTGCTGTTTCTGGATATCCAGATGCCGCGCATCAGCGGCCTGGAGATGGTGGGCATGCTCGACCCGGAACATCGACCCTACATTGTCTTTCTCACCGCCTTTGATGAATACGCGGTAAAAGCGTTCGAAGAGCACGCCTTTGACTATCTGCTGAAGCCCATCGAAGAGCCGCGGCTGGAAAAAACGCTCAACCGTCTGCGCCAGGAGCGCAACGTGCAGGACGTATCGCTGCTGGCGGAACACCAGCAGCCGCTGAAGTTTATCCCCTGTACCGGCCACAGCCGGATCTATCTGCTGCAGATGGAGGACGTGGCTTTTGTCAGCAGCCGGATGAGCGGGGTGTTTGTCACCAGCCACGAAGGCAAAGAGGGCTTTACCGAGCTGACGCTGCGTACTCTGGAGAGCCGCACGCCGCTGCTGCGCTGCCATCGCCAGTATCTGGTGAACATGGCGCATCTGAAAGAGATCCGCCTTGAAGAGAACGGTCAGGCGGAACTGGTGCTGCGCGCCGGACAGACGGTGCCGGTCAGCCGTCGCTACCTGAAAAGTTTGAAAGAGGCGATAGGGCTGTAAAACTGCTACACTGCGCGCCATTGCATCATCGACACTCGAAGGCTCTATGCTCAGTAATGATATTCTTCGTAGCCTGCGCTACACCCTGAAAGCCAATAACAACGACATGGTGCGCATTCTTGCGCTTGCCGACATGGAATCCACCTCGGCCGGGTTCGACACATGGATGACCAAAGAGGACGAGGAGGGGTTTGTTCGCTGCCCGGACATCATCCTCTCCGGTTTTCTGAACGGCCTGATCTACCACAAGCGTGGCAAAGATGAATCTGCGCCTGAGCTGTCGCTGGAGCGTCGTGTAAACAACAACACGGTGCTGAAGAAGCTGCGCATCGCCTTTTCACTGAAAACCGACGATATTCTGGCCATCATGAGCGAGCAAAAGTTCCGCGTCTCAATGCCGGAAATCACCGCCATGATGCGCGCGCCGGACCATAAAAACTACCGCGAGTGTGGGGATCAATTCCTGCGCTACTTCCTGCGTGGGCTCACCAACCGGGTGCATGCCGCGAAGCCGTAATGTTGCCCGGCGGCGGGCCTACAGGTTATGTAGGCCGGGTAAGGCGAAGCCGCCACCCGGCAAAAAGGCATAAAAAAAGCCGGAGATTATCTCCGGCTTTTTTATTACTTAACCTGGTGACCAGGCAGCGCACCGCTGTCCGGGCTTAACAGGAAGATATCTTTCCCGCCAGGACCTGCGGCCATCACCATCCCCTCAGAGATGCCGAAGCGCATTTTGCGCGGCGCAAGGTTCGCCACCATCACCGTGTGGCGACCAATCAGCGCCTGCGGGTCCGGGTAGGCGGAACGGATGCCGGAGAAGACGTTGCGCTTCTCGCCGCCCAGATCGAGGGTCAGGCGCAGCAGCTTATCGGAGCCCTCCACAAATTCCGCGTTTTCGATCAGCGCCACGCGCAGATCGACTTTAGCGAAATCATCGAAACTGATGGTCTCCTGAATCGGATCGTCCGCCAGCGGGCCGGTTACCGGTGCGGCGGCGGCTTTCACCTCTTCTTTCGAGGCTTCAACCAGGGCTTCAACCTGCTTCATCTCGATGCGGTTGTAGAGCGCCTTGAAGGCGTTCAGCTTATGGCCGAGCAGCGGCTGATTGATGCTGTCCCAGCTCAGTTCGGTGTTCAGGAACGCTTCAGTACGCGCGGCCAGCTGCGGCAGAACCGGCTTGAGGTAAGACATCAGCACGCGGAACAGGTTGATCCCCATGGAGCAGATCGCCTGCAGGTCAGCGTCGCGGCCTTCCTGTTTGGCAACTACCCACGGTGCCTGCTCGTCAACGTAGCGGTTCGCCAGGTCGGCCAGGGCCATGATTTCACGCACCGCTTTGCCAAACTCGCGGCTTTCCCAGGCATCGCCAATCACGGCAGCCGCGTCGGTGAAGGTTTTGTACAGCTCAGGATCGGCCAGTTCCGCCGCCATCACGCCGTCGAAACGCTTGGCGATAAAGCCGGCGTTACGGGAGGCCAGGTTGACCACTTTGTTCACGATGTCGGCATTGACGCGCTGCACGAAATCTTCCAGGTTCAGGTCGATATCGTCGATACGGGACGAAAGCTTCGCCGCGTAGTAGTAGCGCAGGCTGTCGGCATCAAAGTGGTTCAGCCAGGTGCTGGCCTTAATGAAGGTGCCGCGCGATTTGGACATCTTCGCGCCGTTCACGGTGACATAGCCGTGGACAAACAGGTTGGTTGGCTTGCGGAAACCGCTGCCTTCCAGCATGGCTGGCCAGAACAGGCTGTGGAAGTAAACGATATCTTTGCCGATGAAGTGATAGAGCTCGGCATCGGAATCTTTTTTCCAGTATTCGTCGAAGCTTACGGTATCGCCGCGCTTGTCGCACAGGTTCTTGAAGGAGCCCATGTAGCCGATAGGCGCATCCAGCCAGACGTAGAAGTATTTGCCCGGCGCGTTCGGAATTTCGAAGCCGAAGTAGGGCGCATCGCGGGAGATATCCCACTGCTGCAGGCCGGATTCAAACCACTCCTGCATCTTGTTCGCCACCTGCTCCTGCAGCGCGCCGCTGCGGGTCCACGCCTGCAGCATTTCGCTGAACGAAGGCAGGTCGAAGAAGAAGTGTTCGGAGTCACGCATCTCTGGCGTCGCGCCGGAGACCACGGACTTCGGCTCAATCAGCTCGGTTGGGCTGTAGGTCGCGCCGCACACTTCGCAGTTATCGCCATACTGGTCCGGCGACTTACATTTCGGGCAGGTGCCTTTCACGAAACGGTCCGGCAGGAACATGCCTTTTTCCGGATCGTAGAGCTGAGAAATAGTGCGGTTTTTGATAAAACCGTTCTCTTTCAGACGGGTGTAGATCAGCTCCGACAGCTCGCGGTTTTCGTCGCTGTGCGTGGAGTGATAGTTGTCATAGCTGATGTCGAAGCCAGCAAAATCGGTCTGATGCTCCTGACTCATTTCGGCAATCATCTGCTCCGGGGAGATACCCAGCTGCTGCGCTTTCAGCATGATTGGCGTGCCGTGCGCGTCGTCTGCACAGATGAAGTTTACCTCGTGGCCGCGCATTCGCTGGTAACGGACCCAGACATCAGCCTGGATATGCTCCAGCATGTGGCCGAGGTGGATGGAGCCGTTAGCGTACGGCAGAGCGCACGTCACCAGAATTTTTTTCGCGACTTGAGTCATAGTAGGTATTACTTCTTTTAGCTGTAAAAAGGGTTTTTGATGTTACCCGAAAGGGAATAACTACGCCAAGTGATAAGGGCATTAATCCATAAATGAATAATTGTTACCTCTGGGGTAAACTTGGTAATTACATCTCTTTTTCAGAACAACTACAAAGGAGTCGGGATGAGTTCTCAATCCCAGGCCAAATCACCGGAAGCCTTGCGCGCAATGGTTGCCGGGACGCTGGCTAATTTTCAGCACCCCACCCTGAAGCACAATCTCACCACGCTGAAAGCGTTACATCACGTGGCGTGGCTGGATGATACCCTGCATGTCGAACTGCATATGCCTTTCGTCTGGAGCCATGCATTCGAGACGCTGAAAGAACAAACCAGCGCCGAGCTGCTGCGCATCACCGGGGCGAAAGCCATCGACTGGAAATTAACCCATACCATCGCCACGCTGAAACGGGTGAAGAACCATCCGGGTATCAATGGCGTGAAAAATATCATTGCGATCAGTTCCGGCAAGGGCGGGGTAGGGAAATCCTCCACCGCCGTGAACCTGGCGCTGGCGCTGGCCGCTGAAGGGGCGAAGGTCGGTATTCTGGATGCCGATATCTATGGCCCGTCAATTCCTAACATGCTGGGCGCGGAAAATCAGCGTCCGACCTCGCCGGATGGCACCCATATGGCGCCGATTATGGCTTACGGTCTGGCGACCAACTCCATTGGCTATCTGGTTACTGACGACAACGCCATGGTGTGGCGCGGGCCGATGGCCAGCAAGGCGCTGATGCAGATGTTGCAGGAAACAATGTGGCCGGATCTCGATTATCTGGTGCTCGATATGCCGCCGGGCACCGGCGACATTCAGCTGACCCTGGCGCAGAACATCCCGGTGACCGGCGCGGTGGTCGTCACCACTCCGCAGGACATCGCGCTGATTGATGCCAAAAAAGGCATTGTGATGTTCGAGAAGGTTGAGGTGCCGGTGCTGGGTGTCGTTGAAAACATGAGCATGCATATTTGCAGCAACTGTGGTCATCATGAAGCCATCTTCGGCACCGGTGGGGCAGAAAAACTGGCTGCGCAGTATCATACCCAGCTGCTGGGGCAGATGCCGCTGCACATTACGCTACGTGAAGATCTCGATAGCGGCAAGCCGACCGTCGTCAACCGCCCTGAAAGTGAGTTCGCTGAGATGTATCGTCAGCTGGCAGATCGCGTTGCCGCACAGCTTTACTGGCAGGGTGAGGTGATCCCGGGCGACATCGCGTTCCGCGCGGTGTAAGCCTTTGCCGGGTGGCGCTTTGCTTGCGCGGGCCTACACGTCAGGCAAGGTAAGCGAAGCGCCACCTGGCGCATTAAGCGATTAACGGTGGTAGAAGATATCGCCGTTATACGCTTTGTAGATCTTACCGTCCGTATCACCCACCAGCACGTAGTTCTCGCCCATGTAAGTCCAGTGGGTCCCCGCATCCGGTTCAGGCAGGTTACGCAGCTTATACTGCTTGATGGTGTACTCAGGTGTCAGGTACTGCGCCGGGGCGAAATCACCAATCTTGTATTTCGTAAAATCGGCTACAAACTCCTGTTCCTCATAGGCCTGGATGCCAGAGGGGGCCGCTGCGGCTTGTGGAGCAGCAAATGCTGCGCTCGCCAGTGACATCAATACGCCCAGAAGTAGAATTTTACCTTTAGTCATTTTATCTCCAGATTTACCGTGGCCATTACTCTTGTTCTGCCGTTTCGTGGCTGAGCAACAGATAGTCTATTTTATGTTTTGCCGGTTGGCTAAGGGTGTAAAAAATGTAACAAATCAACACATCCTTGTCTTTCTCAGGCCAAATCCATTTATTTATTAAACGAATTAATTCTTAATTTAAATTTATAATATTTATCATTTCTTTTATAAATTCCTAAAGTAACGCCTTCAGACATAATAGCCGTCAATGTACTATGTTAATTTTTTTGTGAAGTGTTTATGATATCTTTTAATTAATTTGTGCTGTTTTGGTTTTCCTCTTTTCAAAGATATCACCAGACAATCTCCAGTACGGTTAGTGATTTTTTTATTAGGTTATTTTCCTGTAACTCTTTGATTGTAATTAATATATTTTAGATTAGTAATGTGGCGAATTTAATGGGAGCTACAGGGAAATTAATGGGCATTTAACGGAATAAATTAGAGCACCCCTTATTAATGACAATACCACTCCGCACCAGTGTAGGTTTTATTTGCGCACTATTATTAACAGGCTGCACCATTACGCCTGGGCAACATATAAACACCTCTGGAAAAAATAAAATTGCGGTTAGCGACAATCCATATGATTTAAATAAGAAAATGGATGTCTGGCCATTAACACCTTCGGTGATTGAACAGCTGCGGACAAGCCAGGTGAAATCTCAGGCAAATCCGAATCTGGATGAGCAATTAAAGCACTGGGAGTACCGTATCGGCCCCGGAGATGTGCTGATGATCACCGTCTGGGATCACCCTGAACTTACAACCCCTGCCGGGCAGTACCGTAGCGCAAGCGACACCGGAAACTGGGTCGGCGCAGACGGAACGCTCTTTTATCCTTACGTCGGTAAACTGCACGTTGCCGGAAAAACGCTCGCCCAGGTGCGCGAAGAGATCACCGCCCGCCTGGACAGAGTGATTGAAAGCCCGCAGGTTGACGTCAGTATCGCGGCGTTTCGTTCGCAAAAAGCCTACGTTACTGGCGAAGTGGTAAAGTCAGGGCAGCAGCCAATTACCAATATTCCGCTGACCATTATGGATGCGATCAATGCGGCGGGTGGCCTCTCCCCGGACGCGGACTGGCGAAATGTGGTGCTGACGCACAAGGGTAAGGACACCCGGATCTCACTCTATGCCCTGATGCAGCACGGGGACCTGACGCAAAACAGGTTGCTGTGGCCGGGAGATATTCTGTTTGTACCACGCAATGATGCCTTGAAAGTTTTTGTCATGGGTGAAGTGGTGAAACAGAGCACCCTCAAGATGGATCGCAGCGGCATGACGCTGGCAGAAGCCCTGGCGAACGCGGGTGGCCTGAACCAAAGCATGGCCGATGCGACCGGTATCTTCGTCATTCGCTCCAACGGCAACAACAGTCAGGACGGCAAAATCGCGCGTATCTATCAACTCAATGCCCGCGATGCGTCTGCGATGGTGCTTGGCACTGAATTTCAGCTCCAGCCCTACGATATTGTCTATGTCACCACCGCGCCTGTCTCACGCTGGAACCGGGTATTGACGCAGCCGGTGCCGACGATCAGCGGCGTGCATGATCTGACCGAAACAGTGCGCTTCATTAAATCGTGGCCTGAATAATGATCCGATCCATTCTGGTGATTTGTACGGGAAATGTTTGCCGTTCCCCGATTGGCGAGCGGCTGTTACAGCAGCAGCTCCCCTCGTTAACCATCGCATCCGCAGGTATCCGCGCGCTTGCCGGGTACCCGGCGGATCGCTATGCGCAAAAAATTGCTGCCAGGCATGGCCTGTCGCTGGCGGATCATGTTGCACGGCCGCTGACGATAGCAATGATGCGGGAATACGATCTGCTTCTTGCCATGGAGTCAGATCAAATAAACCGGATCTCGCTTATCGCCCCTGAGGTGCGTGGTAAAGCCTTGCTGTTTGGGCAATGGCTGAGGGAACAGGAGATACCCGATCCGTACGGCAAAAGCATGGAAGCTTTTGAATATGTTTTTCGCCTGCTTGGCGAAGCAAGCCAGGAATGGGCCAACCGACTTACCGTTAAGGGATTACGTACATGTCGTCGAACATTGTAAATACTCAGGGTCAGGCTGATAGCCAACATGAGCTTGATCTGGCGCGTCTTCTGGGAGAGTTAATCGATCATCGCGTGGCTATTCTCGGCATTACGCTAATTTTTGCGCTCTTGGGAACGTTATACGCACTCTTTGCATCACCGGTCTATCTTGCCGATGCGATGGTGCAAATAGAAAATAAGCAGCAGAACAGTATTCTCAAAACCTTAAATCAGCTGACACCGGCGCTTTCACCAGATTCCAGCGCCGAAATTCAAATACTAAAATCGCGAATGATCCTGGGTGAAACGGTGGAAGCGCTGCGCTTACGCGATGAAATCACTCAGGTTCGCCTGCCGCTGATAGGCAAAGCATGGGCGAAGCTGACTGGTCAACCCGACGGCACATTGATTCTGGATAATCTGACGCTTCCTGAAACCGCGGGCGAGCCGATTATGTTGACCCTGACCGCCGAAGATAACGGCCGTTTTCTGCTGGAAGGAGAGGGTATCAGCGCGCGCGGCACGGTAGGTAGACCATTGCAGCATGGCGGGGTGAGCATTACCGTTCGCGAATTGTCAGCACCGCCTGGCACGCAATTCCGGGTTCGGCAACGTGGCCCACTGGAAGTGATAAATGCCCTGAGCCGTCAGTTTAGCGTGACAGAGCAGGGCAAAGAGAGCGGGATCCTGATGCTGAGTCTGACAGGCCACGATCCTGTGCAGATTAAAAACACGCTCAATCATATCATGCACAATTATCTGCAGCAGAATATTGCCCGCCAGGCCGCACAGGATTCACAGAGCCTCGTCTTTCTGCAACGCCAGCTGCCGCTGGTGCGGCAAGAGCTGGAGCAGGCCGAGGAGCGTCTCAATACCTATCGTAAACAGCGGGACTCGGTGGATTTAACCCTGGAAGCCAAGTCAGTGCTGGAACAGATTGTTAACGTTGACAATCAGCTGAATGAGCTCACTTTCCGCGAGGCGGAGGTCTCTCAGCACTTTAAAAAAGACCATCCCACCTATCGGGCGCTGCGTGAAAAGCGGCAGACTTTAGAGAGCGAACGTGAACGACTGAACAAACGTGTTGAGACGATGCCGTCTACGCAGCAGCAGGTTTTGCGCCTTAGCCGCGACGTGGATACCAATCGGGCGGTTTATCTTCAGCTTCTGACCCGTCAGCAGGAGCTCAATATCTCCCGCTCCAGCACGATTGGCAATGCGCGCATTATCGACTCGGCAGCCACAAACCCTGGGCCTATCAAGCCGCGCAAGGCGTTAATTGTCGCTTTTATGACCCTGTTCGGATTCTTTATCTCTGCCGCTGGCGTGCTGGCAAAAGCGGCGTTACGACGCGGCATTAACGCACCGGAACAACTTGAAAAAGAGGGCATTAACGTTTATGCCACCTTGCCCCATTCGGTCTGGCTGCACAGCAAAACCCGGGTGGGCAACCGCTATTTCTTCCACTGCTCCAGGCGGCATAAAATCAAAGATGTGCCATTCTTGCCCGTCGACAGGCCGCTGGATAATTTTGTCGAAGCCGTGCGCGGATTACGCACCAGCCTGCACTTCGCGATGATGGATGCCGTAAATAATATTCTCATGTTCAGCGGCCCGACTCAGGACTGCGGTAAAACACTGGTCAGTACCTCACTGGCGGCGCTGGTGACGCAGGTTGATAAACGGGTGCTGTTTATTGATGCTGATATGCGTAAAGGCTACGTGCATAACATCTTTGGGTTGCGCAATGATGCCGGTTTGTCGGATGTACTGTCAGGTAAAGTGACCTTCCAGGCGGCGATTCAGACTTACACCAGCGGACAGTTTGATGTCGTGACCTGCGGGCAGTATCCGCCTAATCCTTCAGAGCTGCTAACGCACGATCGTTTTCGTGAATTCATGACCTGGGCCAGCGAACAGTACGACATAGTGATTGTCGACGCTCCGCCGGTTCTGGCGGTCACCGATGCTGCGCTGGTAGGTCGGATCGCTGGCTCTACCCTGCTGGTAGCCCGGTTTAACGTGACCAGCGTTCGCGAGATGGAGGTCAGCCAGCACCGTTTACAGCAGATGGGGGTCAACATCAAAGGGGCAATTCTGAACGACGTCGTGAAATCGGCGGCCAGCTATTATGCTTCCGGTTACAATGCTTATGGTTATTCTGCCGGACAGCACGAAAACGAGAAGAGTAAAGCGAGATAACGAAAGAGAGACCCGGCAGCGAACGCTGCCGGGTGGGACAACTTACTTAGCCAGCAGCTCGTTCGCCGTGCGTTCCACCAGTGACAGCAGGACTTTAACATCCTCCAGGGTCACAATGGGGTTCAGCAGGGTCAGCTTCAGGCAGGTGACACCGTTATGCTCGGTAACACCCACGTTAGCGCGGCCTGATTCCAGCAGGGCATCACCAATCTTCTGGTTGAGCAGCGCGATGGCCGCGTCATCCAGCTGATGCTCCGGACGGAAACGGAACAGAACGCTCGCCAGCTGCGGCCGCATGACCAGTTCCAGTCGCGGCTGCTCAGTGACATACGCCGCAACCTGTTGGGCCATGGTGACACCGTGATCGATGATCTCAGCGTATTTTTTCTCGCCCAGCGCTTCCAGGCTCATCCACAGCTTCAGCGCGTCAAAACGACGGGTGGTCTGCAGGGATTTTGATACCAGGTTTGGTACGCCCGCCTCTTCGTCGAACTCAGAGTTCAGGTACGCCGCCTGATAGCGCATCAGCTCATAGTGACGCGCCTCTTTCAGCAGGAACGCCCCGCAGCTGATGGTCTGGAAGAACTGCTTGTGGAAGTCCAGAGTAACGGAATCCACCAGCTCGATACCGTCGAGGTAATCGCGATACTTCTCGGACATCAGCAGCGCGCCGCCCCATGCCGCATCGACGTGAACCCAGATATTCTGCTTCGCCGCCAGCTCTGCAATCGCACGCAGCGGATCGATAGCACCCGCATCGGTGGTGCCTGCAGTGGCAACGATCGCCAGAATCTGTTCGCCGTTGGCATTGCACTGCTCAATTTTCGCGGCCAGATCGTTAAGATCCATGCGCGAACATTCGTCAGTTTTTACCTGGATAACGGACTGGTAGCCGAGGCCCATCAGCGCCATGTTCTTCTGCACAGAGAAGTGTGCGCTCTCGGAGCAGAGCACACGGATCTTACGCAGATCGCCCACCAGACCATCCTGCTGGACGGAGTGACCCTGACGCGCAAAGAAGGCATCGCGCGCCAGCATCAGACCCATCATGTTGCTCTGGGTGCCGCCGCTGGTGAAGACCCCAGCGTCGCCCGCCTGATAACCCAGGCGGGTACGCAGCCACTCGATCAGTTTTATCTCGATAATGGTCGCGGACGGGCTCTGATCCCAGGAGTCCATGCTCTGGTTAGTGGCGTTGATCATCACTTCCGCCGCCTGGCTTACCACCAGGCTCGGGCAGTGGAGATGCGCCACACACTGCGGATGATGCACCGCCAGGCTGTCTTTCAGGAAATATTCAACGGCACGCTCGATAGCGGTTTCGTTGCCCAGCCCTTCCGGACTGAATTCCAGGTTGATACGCTCGCGCAGTTCGGCGACCGTTTTACCCTGGTACATTTCCGGCTGTTTCAGCCACTGCATGACCGCCTGGGTGCTCTGCTCGATCGCCTGCTGGTAGGCTTCGATGCTTTGCGCCGAGGACGACAAAATCGGGTTTAAATCTGACATTCTATCCATTGTCTCCGGTTAAACTGGGCGAACGCCCGCAGCAAGCAGCGCCTGCTCAAATTTGTCCAGGAACACATTCAGCTCCTGATCGCTGATCAGCAGGGAAGGCAGCAGACGCACAACGTTACCGTTACGGCCGCCACGCTCCAGAATCAGGCCCGCTTCGAAGCACTTCTTCTGGATCAGCGCAGCGAGCTCGCCGTCGCCCGGGAAGCAGCCCATATGGTCGGCAGCTTCGTGCGGTTTAACGATCTCGATGCCGATCATCATGCCCAGACCGCGCACGTGACCGATAACCGGATAGCGTTTCTGCAGCTCAACCAGCTTCGCTTTCAGCCACTCGCCCTGGGCGGCAACTTTATCAGCGATGTTCTGCTTTTTGAGGATCTGCAGGGTGGTGAGGCCGGTAGCCATCGCCAGCTGGTTGCCACGGAAAGTACCGGTATGGTGACCCGGAGACCAGGCATCGAACTGCTTTTTGATACCCAGAACGGCCAGCGGCAGACCGCCGCCTACAGCTTTGGACATCACCACGATGTCTGGCTGAATACCTGCGTGTTCGAAGGCGAAGAATTTACCGGTACGGGCAAAGCCAGCCTGAACTTCGTCGAGGATCAGCAGAATGCCGTGCTCTTCAGTCACTTTACGGATGCGCTGCAGCCATTCAACCGGCGCCGGGTTCACACCGCCTTCGCCCTGGACCGCTTCCAGGATCACGGCAGCAGGTTTACGCACGCCGCTTTCCACGTCGTTGATCAGGTTTTCGAAGTAGTAGGTCAGCGCTTTCACGCCCGCTTCACCACCGATACCCAGCGGGCAGCGGTACTGGTGTGGGTAAGGCATGAACTGGACTTCAGGCATCATGCCGTCAACCGCTTCTTTCGGAGAGAGGTTGCCGGTCACAGACAGTGCGCCGTGGGTCATGCCGTGATAAGCACCGGAGAAGCTGATAATGCCGCTGCGGCCAGTTACTTTTTTCGCCAGCTTCAGCGCGGCTTCAACGGCGTCTGCACCGGATGGGCCGGTAAACTGCAGGCAGTACTCTTTACCCTGACCTGGCAGCAAGGAGAGCAGGTATTCTGAGAACGCGTCTTTTAACGGCGTAGTCAGATCCAGGGTATGTAACGGCAAGCCGCTGGTAATGACACTTTGAATGCTTTTCAGCACATCAGGATGGTTATGACCCAGCGCCAGCGTTCCCGCACCGGCCAGGCAATCAAGATACTCTTTATTATCCGCATCGGTGATCCACACCCCTTCCGCCTTCGTAATAGCTAAAGGCAGTTTGCGCGGATAACTCCTGACATTGGATTCCATTTCGGCCTGACGGGCCAGATAGGTTTCGTTGGTTTTGAAAGAAGAAGCATTCAAAGTATCAATACGGACTTTATCCGTCATCATATCACTCCTACAACCGCAGCTCAGCACGTGGCTCCGATTGAATAATTAATGAAAAAAATGAGAAGGGCCTCAAAAAACGCGGCCAATATAGAGCCTTTTTGCCCGGGGCTCAATGGTTAATTGTTTATCGTTTTGTAACGCGCGTTGAATCAACGCGCGTAAGGCGTAACCCCGCATGGTAGCTGAGGTTTTGTGGGGGGCGCTTCGTGTAAAAAAGAGGGGCGTTTTAGAATACTTTTGGACTACTTTTGAACGACGTTCAGAATGCCGTTGTCGCGCCCATGGGTTTTATTCCACGAGGCATCGGTCACGCCGTCCGCATCCAGTGAGATCGACAGGACGTAACCTGCGCCTCTGACTTCGTAGAAGTTAGCATTAAAGCGTTTCACCGTGGCTTTTTTGCCGTTGATGGTCGCCTGGGTAAAGCCGTTATTGATGCTGGCTTTGATACCGTTGGCGCTAAATGACGCTTCACGCAGCGGGTCGGCAACGTGTGCCGCCTGACCGTGTTGTACGGCTTCATGCGCATTCTCGAGGGCCTGTTTTTCCGCCGCGGCATTGATGGCGGCCTGACGGTTTTGGTCGGCAATGTAGCAGGCGTCGCGGCTCAAGCCCTTGGCCTGACACTGCGCCAAGCGCTGCTCTTCTGAGACGCAGCCCGCAAGAAGCGTAGCCACTATCCCGACTAACAGAATCTTTTTCATACATTAACCTTAAATAAGTTGAGGAACCGATATTCCCCGGGGTTGATAAGTTCATTATTGTTGGTCTGGCCATTCTTTGCGTGCGTCTATAATAGAAACGCAGCGATGGCTCGGGATGACTATCGCGGAAGAGGTGCGTTATCAGGTTGACGGAGATCACATTTAGCACGAATAGCTAAAAACTTGAGAGTTATCCTGGCTGAAGGTTATCCGGAGGTCAGAAAATGGTTTTGCAGATGTAAGCCGGGTGGTGACGGGAATGTAGTAAAGAGGGGCCAGAAAGGATCTTGCTATTGCCAGACGCATCCTCTACGCTGCCTCCATTACAGTATGTAATTTGACTCGGGGTGCCCTTCTTTGTGAAGGCTGAGAAATACCCGTACCACCTGATCTGGATAATGCCAGCGTAGGGAAGTCAGATGCCCTCCGGGCTATCGCTTCTTCGCGCAAGGCAGGAGCGATACCATGCAGCCTGACCTGCTTAATCTACACGCCTTACACCATTTCCGAACCCGTTCTCCGCTGACCCACTGCATGACCAACGACGTGGTGCAGACCTTTACCGCCAATGTCCTGCTGGCCCTTGGTGCATCACCGGCGATGGTGATTGAAGCCGAAGAGGCGGAACAATTCTCCGCGCTGGCCGATGCGCTGCTGATCAACGTCGGCACCCTGACCGCACCGCGCGCCCAGGCGATGCGCCGGGCCATTGAAAGCGCGGTGGCGGCGGACAAGCCCTGGACGCTCGATCCGGTAGCCGTTGGCGCGCTGGCGTACCGCACCCGTTTTTGCCAGCAAATTCTCACCCTGAAACCGGCGGCCATTCGTGGCAATGCCTCGGAAATTCTCGCGCTCGCCGGGATGAGCGCGGGCGGGCGCGGGGTGGACACCACCGACACGGCGGCCAGCGCGCTACCCGCTGCCCAGGCGCTGGCGCGGCAAACCAATGCGATTGTGGTGGTGACGGGGGAGGTGGATTACGTCACTGACGGACTGCGCACCCAGACCCTGACGGGGGGCGACCCGATGATGACCCGGGTGGTGGGCACCGGCTGTGCGCTGTCGGCAGTGGTGGCGGCCAGCTGTTCGCTGCCGGGTGACCGGCTGGATAACATCGCGGCGGCCTGTGGCTGGATGAAACGGGCCGGTACCCTTGCGGCTGCTCAAAGCCGCGGGCCGGGCAGTTTTGCGGCAGCATTCCTTGATGCCCTGTGGGCACTGGGGGCACAGCGATGAAACGCATTAATGCCCTGACCATTGCCGGCACCGACCCCAGCGGCGGCGCTGGCATCCAGGCTGACCTCAAAACCTTCTCCGCGCTCGGCGCATACGGCTGCTCGGTGATCACCGCCCTGGTAGCCCAGAATACCCGGGGGGTGCAGTCGGTCTATCGCATTGAGCCTGATTTTGTAGCGGCGCAGCTTGAGTCGGTGTTCAGCGATGTACGCATCGACACCACCAAAATTGGCATGCTGGCGGAGGCCGATATCGTCGAGGCCGTCGCGGAGCAGCTCCTGCGTCATCAGGTGAAGAACGTGGTGCTGGATACGGTGATGCTGGCGAAAAGTGGCGATCCGCTCCTTTCACCTTCCGCCGTCGATACGCTGCGTAAGAAACTGCTGCCGCAGGTGGCGCTCATTACCCCTAACTTACCCGAAGCCGCGGCGTTGCTGGATGCGCCCCATGCCCGCAATGAGCAGGAGATGAAAGCCCAGGGCGATGCCCTGCTGGCGGTGGGGTGTGAAGCGGTGCTGATGAAGGGCGGGCATCTGGACGATCCTGAAAGCCCCGACTGGCTGTTCACCCGGGATGGAACCCTGCGTTTTACCGCCCCGCGCATCAATACTAAAAATACCCACGGCACCGGCTGTACGCTCTCGGCCGCGCTGGCTGCGCTGCGCCCGCGGCATGATAGCTGGGCGGATACGGTGCGCGAGGCCAAAGCCTGGCTCTCCTGCGCGCTGGCAGAGGCGGACACCCTGGAAGTGGGGCAGGGCATTGGTCCGGTCCACCATTTCCATGCCTGGTGGTGAAGGTTAACGCCTATCGCTGGAAAATTCGCCACCCACGGACCAGGCTTAGGGAGCTCGCAATCCTGTGAGCCTGGAGAAAACATGCCGACAGCCCGTCGGCACTAAGGGGAGCAAACCTATGACTGATATTGCGCAGTTGCTCGGCAAAGATGCCGAAAGCCTGTTACAGCATCGTTGTATGACCATTCCAGCCGACCAGCTCTATCTGCCTGGCCACGACTACGTTGACCGCGTGATGGTCGACAACAACCGCCCGCCAGCGGTACTGCGAAATATGCAGACCCTGTATAACACCGGGCGTCTGGGGGGAACCGGCTATCTGTCGATCCTGCCGGTGGACCAGGGGGTGGAGCACTCGGCCGGGGCGTCGTTTGCCGCTAACCCGCTCTATTTCGATCCGAAGAATATCGTCGAGCTGGCGATCGAGGCGGGCTGTAACTGCGTGGCCTCCACCTATGGCGTGCTGGCCTCGGTCTCGCGACGTTATGCCCACCGCATCCCGTTCCTCGTCAAGCTCAACCACAACGAAACCCTGAGCTACCCTACCGAATATGATCAGACCCTGTATGCCAGCGTCGAGCAGGCGTTCAACATGGGTGCGGTAGCGGTAGGGGCGACCATCTATTTCGGCTCCGAGCAGTCGCGCCGCCAGATAGAAGAGATCTCCGCCGCCTTCGAGCGTGCCCATGAGCTGGGCATGGTGACGGTGCTGTGGGCCTATCTGCGTAACCCGGCCTTCAATAAAGACGGCACGGATTACCACGTCTCTGCAGATTTAACCGGGCAGGCCAACCATCTGGCGGCCACCATCGGGGCGGATATCGTTAAGCAGAAAATGGCTGAGAACAACGGCGGCTATACGGCGGTCAAGTTTGGCTATACCGACGATCGGGTCTACAGCAAACTGACCAGCGATAACCCCATCGACCTGGTGCGCTACCAGCTGGCGAACTGCTATATGGGCCGCGCGGGGCTGATCAACTCAGGCGGTGCGGCAGGAGGCGAGACCGATCTCACCGATGCGGTGCGCACGGCGGTGATCAATAAACGCGCGGGCGGTATGGGGCTGATCCTCGGCCGTAAGGCGTTTAAAAAATCGATGGCCGACGGCGTGAAGCTGATTAACGCCGTGCAGGACGTCTATCTCGATAAAAAAGTCACTATCGCCTAGCCATTCTGCCCCTCTTCCGCTGGAAGAGGGGCAGATGCCGGGCGGCACTTTGTTTGCCCGGCCTACAGCGACGAGAACTACTAACGAAACCTTGTTTCATTTCATTCAAATCACCCTTCCGATCCACTTCACATTTCCCCTCTCTTTTGTGAAAAGTATCACTCCCTCCCGTGCAGATGCACAAAAAATGGTCAGCGCTTAGCGGAATTTGTCTAAGGCAGTGGACGAATTTTGCGCTTAAAGTTAGTTTCGAAACAGCTTTTCAAAATGAAAGAACACGCTGAACCTACGCCGTTTTAAGGACAAAAAATGAAAATCGAATCTGTAAACGTCACCGTCTTTCAGTATCCCACCCGCCGGGTCTCTGACAGCGCCGGACATTCCCATCCGGGACCGGAAAGCCTGGCGAAAATGGCGATGCTGACCATTACCGCAGACGATGGCACCAAAGGGTACGCCTTTGCACCGCCGGAAGTGGTGCGCCCCTTTGTGGTCAATACTTTCTTCCGTAAGGTGCTGATCGGCCAGGATGCGTTTAATCGCGAAAAGATCTGGCAGGAGCTGGCGCACTGGCAGCGCGGCAGCGCTCATCAGCTGACCGAGCGCGCGCTGGGCTTTGTCGAGCAGGCGCTGTGGGATCTGATTGGCCGCAAACTCAATATGCCGGTGTGTAAACTCCTCGGCGGCTATCGCGATAAAGTCCCCGCCTACGGCAGTACCATGTGCGGCGATGACCTGCCGGGCGGTCTCTCCACCCCGGAAGAGTACGCCAGCTTCGCGGAAAAACTGGTTGCCCGCGGCTACAAAGCGATCAAGCTCCACACCTGGATGCCGCCAGTCTCTTTCGCCCCCAACCCGAAGATGGATATCAAAGCCTGCGCCGCGGTGCGTGAAGCGGTCGGGCCGGATATCGACCTGATGATCGACGGCTACCACTGGTACAGCCGCGCGGAAGCACTGTGGATCGGTAAGGAGCTGGAAAAACTCAATTTCGCCTGGTTTGAAGAGCCGATGGAAGAGGAGAGCATGGCCTCCTATGCCTGGCTTGCCGAAAATCTCTCTATTCCCATCGTCGGGCCGGAAAGCCTGGGCGGTAAGCACCACAGCCGCGCCGACTGGGTGAAGGCGGGGGCGTGCGACATCCTGCGCGCCGGTGCCAATGGCGTGGGCGGCATTTCGCCAACCCTGAAAGTGGCCAACCTGGCCGAATCGTTTGGTATGGACTGTGAAGTGCACGGCAACGGCGCGGCGAGCCTGGCGGTGATTGGCGCGATCAAGAACTGCCGCTGGTACGAACGCGGACTGCTGCACCCGTTCCTCGATTACGATGAGCCAGCTGCGTACCTGCACAGCCTGATCGACCCGATGGATGATGAGGGCATGGTCAGCCTGCCGACGCGCCCGGGACTCGGCGAAGAGATTAATTTTGCGTATATCGAAGCCAATACCGTCAGCCACGACTGATAAATAAAACTTCTACCCTACAAACGGTATACACAGATGAAGAAAAACTCCCTCACGAGGGCGTGTTTACTCGCGCTCTCGCTGATGATGGGGAGCGGCGCGGCGTACGCGAAAACGCCGCCCGATCAGCTCATCATCGGTATGAACATGAATAACCTGCTGACCCTCGATCCGGCCGCGATGACCGGCAACGAGGTGGTGGGCATTGTGGTCAATCTCTACGATTCGCTGGTGGAACTGGATCCTAACACGCTCACCAACGTCAAACCGGCGCTGGCGAAATCATGGGATATTTCGCCGGACGGCAAAACCCTGACCTTCCACCTGCGCGATAACGTCACCTTCCACTCCGGTAACCCGCTGACCGCCGAAGACGTGGTGTGGTCCATGCGCCGCCTGCTGCACCTGAACCTCGCTCAGGCCTCGGTATGGAAATCTTACGGTTTCAGTAAGAAGAACATCGACCAGCAGATTAAGGCCCTGGATGACTATACCGTGCAGCTCACCCTGCCGAAGGCCAACGATCCGCAGCTGGTGATTTACTCCCTGGGGGCGCTGGGCAACCTTGGCGTGCTGGACCGCAAAACGGTGCTCAGCCACGAGGTGAACAACGACTGGGGCAACCGCTGGCTCACCACCAACGAAGCCGGATCCGGGCCGTTTATGCTGGAGACCTGGCAGGCAAAAGATGTGCTGCGCATGCAGCGCAATCCGCACTACTGGCGCGAAGAGCCGAAGATGAACCGCGTGGTGTTGCGCCACTTCCAGGAGTCGCAAACCCTGCGCCTGATGGTGGAGAAAGGCGATCTGGATATCGCCAGCAACATGGCGGTGGCTGACATCAACGCCCTGCGCAAGGATCCGCAGCTCACCGTCGAAGCCGTGCAAAAGGGCACGGTCTACTACGTGGCGATGAGCATGAAGGAGAAACACTTCGCCAACCCGAAAGTGCGCGAGGCGGTGCGCTATCTCATTGACTATCAGGGTATCAACAAGGCGCTGATGCCGGGCTATGGCGTGCTGCATCAGCGGCCCATCAAAGCGGGAATGCCGTCGACGCTGCCGGATCCGGGCTACAAACTTGATATTCCGCGCGCCAGAAAGCTGCTGGCGGAGGCGGGCTATCCGGAAGGTTTTGACACCACCCTGCGGGTGCTGGCGGATCAGCCGTTCCTCAATATCGCCATCGCCGTACAGTCCACCCTGATGCAGGCGGGTATCAACGCCAAAATCATTACCGGCACCGGGAATCAGATCTACGGCGCGATGCGCGAGCGTAAGTTCGACATGCTGGTGGGGCGCGGCGGCAGCGGCGTTGAGCCGCACCCGCACTCCAGCCTGCGCGCGCTGGTCTATAACCCGGACAACAGCGATGAAGCCCGGTTGACTAACTTCCAGGGCTGGCGCACCAGTTTTTACGACAAAACGCTGAACGAGATGATCGATAAAGCGCTGCTGGAGCGCGATCCGCAAAAACAGATCGCCGACTATCAGCAGATTCAGGTGCGTTACGACCAGTTGATCCCGGCGCTGATCCCGCTCTCCCAGATGGTCGATTCGGTGGTGGTGCGTAACGAGGTGAAAAACTTCCAGTCGCATCCCTCCGCCACCACCTTCCTGCGGGAAGTCTACAAAACCGGAGGTGAAAAATGAGTGTTGCGATCCTCGCCCCTGGCTCCCGCACCCGGCGTTTTTCAAAACGCCTGACCCAGGTGCTGGTGACCCTGTTCGGCCTGCTGGTGCTGACCTTTTTCATTGGCCGCGTCATGCCGGTCGACCCGGTGCTGGCCATTGTCGGCCCGGATGCGGACCACAGCACCTATCAGCAGGTCTATCAGCAGCTGGGCTTCGATAAATCCCTGCTGACCCAGTTCGGGATCTACCTCAATAACCTGCTGCACGGCGATTTTGGCAATGCCCTGCTGACCGGCAAACCGGTGCTGGATGATATTCTGCGCGTCTTCCCGGCCACCCTGGAGCTGGCAACCATGGCGATTATTGTCGGCGCCGGTTTAGGGATCCCGCTTGGGGTGCTGGCGGCCGCGCGCCGTAACAGCGTCTCGGATTATGTGGTACGCATCATCAGCCTGGCCGGGTATTCCACGCCGATCTTCTGGGTCGGGATGATGGGGCTGCTGCTATTCTACGCCTGGCTTGGCTGGGTAGGGGGCGCCGGACGGCTGGATTTAGGGCTGGATGGCCTGGTGCCGCGTCGCACCGGACTGATGACCGTCGATGCCCTGCTGGCGGGTAACAGCGCGGTCTTCTGGAACGCCATTAACCATCTGGTGCTGCCCGCCTCGCTGCTGGGCTTCCACTCCCTGGCTTACATTAGCCGCATGACCCGCAGCTTTATGCTGGCCCAGCTGTCGCAGGAGTTCATTATCACCGCCCGGGTAAAAGGCTTAACCGAGCGCCAGGTGATCTGGAACCATGCGTTTCGCAACATCCTCGTGCAGCTGCTGACGGTGGTGGCGCTGGCCTACGGCTCATTGCTGGAAGGGGCGGTGCTGATTGAAACCGTCTTCTCCTGGCCGGGCTTTGGCTCCTATCTCACCGGCAGCCTGCTGCTGGGGGATATGAATGCGGTGATGGGCTGCGTGCTGCTGGTGGGGATGATCTTCGTGATGCTCAATCTGCTCTCCGACATGCTGTATCAACTCTTTGACCCGAGGACGAAATCATGACCGTTTCTCTGGATACACCGCTGCGCGCTTCCCGCAGCGAAGGGCGCCAGCGTCTGGCGCGGATGGCCCGCCGCACCTTTGGGTTTGCCGGGCAGATGGCGCGTAACCCGCTGACGGCCATTGGCGGCGGCATTATTCTGCTGCTGTTGATCGTGGCGGCCTTCGCGCCCTGGATCGCCCCGTACAACCCGCTGGTGCAGGATCTCAATAACGCCCTGGTGGCGCCGAACGCGCAGCACTGGTTCGGCACTGACGAATTTGGCCGGGATATCTTCAGCCGCCTGGTCTACGGCTCTCGCATCACGCTCTATATCGTGCTGCTGGTGTCGGTCACCGTTGGCCCGCTGGGGCTGCTGCTGGGTGTTACCGCCGGCTACTTTGGCGGCAAGGTGGATGCGGTCCTGATGCGCGTCACCGATATCTTTATCTCTTTCCCGAGCCTGGTGCTGGCGCTGGCGTTTGTCGCAGCGCTCGGCCCGGGGCTGGAACATGTGGTGATCGCCATTACGCTCACCGCCTGGCCGCCGATAGCCCGACTGGCAAGGGCAGAAACCCTCTCCCTGCGCCAGGCCGACTTTATCTCCGCCGTGCGTCTGCAAGGTGCTTCGCCGGTGCGGGTGCTGTGGCGCCACATCGTGCCGCTGTGCCTGCCGTCGGTGATTATCCGTATCACCATGAATATGGCCGGGATCATCTTGACCGCTGCCGGGCTGGGCTTCCTCGGCCTTGGCGCGCAGCCGCCGGAGCCGGAGTGGGGGGCGATGATCTCCAGCGGCCGCACCTACATGATGGAGTGCTGGTGGGTGGTGACAATTCCGGGGCTGGCGATCCTGATTAACAGCCTGGCGTTCAACTTCTTAGGAGATGGCTTACGTGACATCCTCGATCCTCGCAGCGCCTGATGCGCCGCTGCTGGACGTGCGCGATCTGCACGTCGATTTTATCAACGGACGCGCGGTCACCCACGCGGTGCGCGGCGTCTCCTTTCAGCTCGGGCGCGAGAAGCTGGCGATTGTCGGTGAGTCGGGCTCCGGTAAATCCACCGTCGGGCGGGCGCTGCTGCGCCTGCACCCGGCAAAGGCGCAGATCACTGCCACCCGAATGCAGTTTGGCGATGTCGATTTACGCAGCGTCAGCGAGGCGCAGATGCGCGGTATTCGCGGCAAGCGCATCTCGATGATCATGCAGGATCCGAAGTACTCCCTGAACCCGGTGGTCTGCGTCGGGGATCAGATTGCCGAGGCCTGGCTGACTCATCATCCTGGGCGTAAGGCCGAGGCGAAAGCCAAAGTGCTGGAGATGCTCGATGTAGTGCGCATTCGCCAGCCGGAGCGGGTCTATCAGCTCTATCCGCATGAGATCTCCGGCGGGCAGGGGCAGCGCATCATGATCGCCATGATGCTGATCACCGACCCGGAGCTGGTGATTGCCGATGAGCCGACGTCAGCGCTGGACGTCTCGGTGCGGCTACAGGTGCTAGGCCTGCTGGACGATTTAGTCCAGTCCCGCGGGCTGGGGCTGATCTTTATCAGTCACGATATCAACCTGGTGCGCAGCTTCTGTGACCGGGTGCTGGTGATGTACGCCGGGCGGGTGGTGGAGTCCATCGCCGCCCACGAGCTGCACAACGCGAAGCACCCCTACACGCAGGGGTTGATCAATGCCCTGCCTGAGATGAATCACCGCCGTCCGGTGCTGCCGGTATTGCAGCGCCAGGCCAGCTGGCTGACCGAATAAGGAGCGAAGATGATCGAGGTAAAAAACCTGAATCTGGCTTTTGGTGAAGGGGAAAAACGCAGCCAGGTACTGTATGACGTCAGTATTAACGTGCAGCCAGGGGAGATTTATGGCCTGGTAGGGGAGTCGGGCTCCGGTAAAACCACGGTGTTAAAGTGCCTGGCAGGATTATTCACCCACTGGGAGGGGGCGCTGGCGATTAACGGCCAGGCGCTGGAGCGGCGCATCAGCCCGCAACGCTGCCGTCTGGTGCAGATGGTATTTCAGGACCCTTACGGTTCGCTGCACCCCCGGCACACCATCGGCGATATTCTGGAAGAGCCGCTGCAAATTCACGGCATCAACGACCGGGAGCGACGTATTCACGGCTTGCTGGACAAGGTTGGTCTCAATCGCGCTTTCCGCGACCGCTACCCGCATCAGCTCTCCGGCGGCCAGCGCCAGCGCGTGGCCATTGCCAGGGCACTGATCCTGGAGCCGCAGGTGCTGTTGCTGGATGAACCTACCTCAGCGCTGGACGTCTCGGTACAGGCAGAAATCTTAAACCTACTGGCGGAACTGCAGCGCGAGTCGAAACTCACCTACCTGATGGTGACCCATGACCTGGGGGTGATCGCCCATCTCTGCCAGAAGGTGGCGGTGATGCAGTACGGCAAAATTCTGGAAACGCTGACGGTGGATGACCTGGTGGCGGGGCAGGCTAAAACCGATTACACCCGAATGCTGGTCAGCGCCAGCCAGCAGTACAGCCGCGAGATGGCGAGGGAGGTGGCGGTCTATTAGTGCGGTCTGTTTGCCGGGTGGCGGCTTCGCCTTACCCGGCCTACAAAACCCGTAGACTCGCGCAAGCGCAGCGCCGCCGGGCAACTCAGCGCAGAAGCGGACAGTCCGGCGGCAACCGACATTTGAGCGCCCCCGGTAAAAGGGCGATGTGGAAGTGGTCCCCGCTCAACGGCTCGCCATCCAGGTTAAAGGTCATGCCGTGCGGCGCCTGAATTTCGAACCACGCCGACTCGCCATCCACAAGATGCGGGCTCTCTTCCGCTTTGGTCAGAGTAGTGAACAGGGCAGGCAGCAGCTCATCGCCAGTGATGATACGCACCCCGAGCAGCCCGTCATTGATCAGCGCCTCCGGGCAAAGCTGCTGACCGCCGCCTGCCTGACGGCCATTGCCGATGCCAATCACCAGGGCGTTACCCTGCCAGTGGAAGTTCTCGCCGCGGATTTCGCACAGATCGGGTTTCAGGGTATCTAATCGCGCCAGACCGTGGATCAGGTACGAGACCCCACCCAATGCCGCTTTCAGTTTTTCCGGGGTTTCGCTGGTAATACGGGTGCCAAATCCCCCCGTCGCCATATTGATAAAGCAGGTTTTGTCGTTGACCCGGGCAATATCTACCGCCGTGGCTTTTCCGGCGATAGCCAACTGCAGGGCTTTATCGAGCGCCTCCGGGATGCCGGCGCTTGGGGCAAAGTCGTT